>JAFVMQ010000076.1 GCA_017506825.1 Bacteroidales bacterium | reverse complement strand
TCACTTTTGGCAGTTTCGCCTATTGACGGACGCTATTCGCGTCAGACTGAGCCACTTAGAGAATATTTCAGCGAATACGCGCTTATCAGATACCGCGTTCGTGTAGAGATCGAATACTTCATCGCCCTCTGCCAGATACCTCTGCCTCAGCTTGCAGATTTCGACCAGTCGAAATTCGAGGCTTTGAGAGACATCTACAGGACGATGACTCCGGAAGACGCTGCAAAGGTGAAGGAGATAGAAAAGGTTACCAACCACGATGTAAAGGCGGTAGAGTACTATATCAAGGACCGCTTCAAGGAAATGGATATCATGAAATGGGGAGAATTCGTCCATTTCGGTCTGACATCTCAGGACATCAACAACACATCCGTTCCTCTTTCATTCAAGGAAGCGATCGATGAAAGCTTCATGCCTCTTCTGAAGGAGGTACTCGGTCTTATCAAAGGTATGGCTGAAGACTGGAAGGACATCCCGATGCTTGCGAAGACCCATGGACAGCCGGCATCACCTACCCGCGTAGGCAAGGAGTTCAATGTGTTCGCAGTACGTCTCGAGGAACAGATACGTCAGTTCGAGGCTCTCACATATCCTGCAAAGTTCGGTGGAGCCACCGGCAATATGAACGCCCATAAGGTTGCATATCCAGCTATCGACTGGATCGCATTCGGAAACAGCTTTGTGGATTCATTGGGTCTGAAGAGGTCGTTCCCTACGACTCAGATCGAGCATTATGACAACCTCGCATCTCTTTTCGACTGCCTCCGCAGGATGAACACGATCCTTATCGACTTCGCGCGTGACATCTGGACATATATTTCGATGGAGTATTTCCGCCAGAAGGTTAAGGCTGGAGAGGTTGGTTCTTCTGCAATGCCGCACAAGGTCAACCCTATCGACTTCGAGAATGCTGAAGGAAACTTCGGAGTTGCAAACGCGCTTTACACCCACCTTTCGATGAAGCTCCCGATCTCGAGACTCCAGAGAGACCTCACAGACTCTACCGTGCTCCGCAATATCGGTGTGCCGCTCGCCCACTCGATGATCTCCCTTAA
Source organism: Bacteroidales bacterium (assembly GCA_017506825.1). GTDB lineage: Bacteria > Bacteroidota > Bacteroidia > Bacteroidales > UBA932 > Cryptobacteroides. The sequence continues at coordinate 20,511 of JAFVMQ010000076.1, read as the reverse complement.
TTCATTGAAGAAGGGACTCGGCAAGCTCATCCTCAACGAGGACGCTCTCAAGGCGGACCTTGAAAGGAACTGGGCTGTGGTTGCAGAGGCTATCCAGACAATCCTCCGCAGGGAGAACTACCCTAATCCGTACGAGACGCTGAAGGCTCTTACCCGTACAGGTGCGGGAATCAATCATGAAGTGATTGCTGATTTCATCGAGACTCTCGATGTTGCAGAATCTGTGAAGGAGGAGCTCAGGGCAATCACCCCTTGGACCTATACCGGTTTCTAGGAGACAGCCGGTCATTCCACGATATACACATCTTCGCCAGGGACAGCAAAATTGAATTGCTCTCTGGCGAATTTTTCCAAAGTATCCCTGTCTGTCTTGAGCATATTGATACGGCGGTCCATCTCTGCATTCTGCTGCTCATACTCGCGGATTATCCTTTCCTGACGACGGATTTCGACGGCAGCCTTTCCCCAATGAATGAATGTATTTCCGGGACCCACCAACCATAAAGCAAGAAAAACGACGGTCACGACTACTGCAAACCACGCAAAATGTCTGCGGGGTCCTTTGAATATATCTCTGATTTTTCCCATATCATGTCTGTTCTATCCACAAAAATAGTTAAATTTGGAGGATTTTTGACATCAACCAGTAAATTTTAAATACAACATAAAGATCAAAGACCATGAAACCTACACTTTTAGTACTTGCTGCCGGAATGGGAAGCCGCTACGGCGGACTCAAGCAGATGGACGGACTCGGTCCGAACGGAGAGACAATCATCGACTATTCCATCTACGATGCTGTCCAGGCCGGATTCGGAAAAGTAGTATATATCGTACGCGAATACTTCAAGGAACAGATGGAACAGGTAGTGAAGGAGAAATACAGCAATGTGAAATGTGTTGACGGAACCCCGCTCGAATTCCAGTTCGTCACCCAGGAACTCACCAAGATACCTGAGAGATTCACCCTCAATCCTGAAAGGGAAAAGCCTTGGGGAACAGCTCATGCTGTGCTTATGGGAGCCGGAGTCGTCAAGGAGCCCTTCGCTGTAATCAACGGAGACGACTATTATGGAAAAGACTCGTTCAAGGTATTGGGTGACTGGCTCAGAGCCCATGAAGGCAAGACCGGAGAATACTGTCTCGTAGGCTTCCAGCTCGAGAACACTCTCTCGGAATCAGGCGGAGTATCAAGAGGTATCTGCTCGACAGATGCAGAAGGCGTCCTTACAACAGTTGTCGAGCACCACAAGATAGCACGCGCTGATGACGGAAAGGTATATGGAGAGAACAGCAACACAGGCGAAAAGGTGGAGCTTGACGGAAAGGCACTCTGCTCGATGAACATGTGGGGCTTCACTCCTGACTACTTCGGAAAGAGCGCCGAGATATTCGATGCATTCCTCGAGAAGAACATCAACGAGCTCAAGGCGGAATACTACATCCCATATGCAATCGACTGCATGATCCAGGACGGCACAGGAAAGACCGAAGTCCTTACCACCCCGTCACGCTGGTTCGGAGTCACATTCAAGGAAGACAGACCTGGAGTCGTTGCAAAATTCCAGGAATTCGCCGACCAGGGCATCTATCCTACACCTTTATATAAATAGTCATGAAATTCATCAAACGACATCAGGGAAGAGGTTCATATGACCTCTTCTCTAATTATTCCCACTATGTTCCGGGATACGGAGGCATGTTCGGTCTCTTTCTTCTGTTCCTTCTCGGAGCTCTGCTAGGTAGCCTGATAACAGGCGCATGTGCTCTGGTTTCGCCTGAATTCGCAATGATGTACGGAACGATCATCTCATATCCGGTGATGTTCATCCCGCCTATGCTTTATGCATCAGCAAAGAGCCGCAGGGACGAATTCTTCGAAACGGGATTTGCAGTCGACAGCAATCATTTCGGAAACCTCGGAGGCTTCAGGATAGCTCTGATTGTATCAGTAGCGACTATTGCGACTGCATTCATGGCAGACAGCCTGAACAAGTTCTTGCCGCCGGTACCTGAATGGTTCGAAACCGCTATGAGTCAGATAATGGACGCTCCCGTATGGATCACATTGATTTCAGTATCGGTCTTCGCTCCTCTTTTCGAAGAGTGGCTCTGCAGAGGACTGATCCTCAGAGGTCTTCTTCAGAAGGCGCGCCCTTCGACGGCGATCATCGTTTCCGCTGTCTTCTTTGCAGTACTTCATATGAATCCATGGCAGGCACTTCCGGCATTCCTTCTCGGACTGCTCTTCGGATATGTCTACTATAAGACCGGATCATTGAAGCTGACGATGCTGATGCACTGCGTAAACAACACAATGGCCGTTGTGTTCAGCAAGATACCTTCTCTTGCGGATGCAGAAGGATTCTATGATGTCATGAGCCCGTGGGCTTATATATGCATATTCGCAGCATGTATCGCATTTACCGCAAGCGCATGCGTAATCCTCCGCAACATTCCTTTCTGCAAGGAAGGAGCCCGCAGCAACTGCGACGAAATTCCCTCAATGACTATCTGACAGGAAATCTTCTGCCGCTGCAAGTGTATCATGCTTCCCTACATCTACGAGTTTGAGATTTTCGGAGCAGACGCCGTATATATCATGGGACGCACACATTTCGAGGTAGAAATCTATGATTGAGAAACGAGGTGGGCAGAGATTTCTTTCCGACACATATCGTTCCATCAGTTCAAGAACCTTGTCGGACATGATATGGATCCCTGAGAAAGCCAGCTTCCTGTAGCTGGCTTTTTCCATATCCAGACCGACAGGACGTACTTCACCGGTATTTTCATTTGTCCACCCGGCAAGACGCATGGTCTGAGGATCAAAAAGAAGATAGCGGGAAGACTTGCGGTCGCTCACAAGCAAGGTCGCCAGAGCATCCGGTCTGACCTGCTCCATCAACCAGCCGAGGTCGCAGTCTGAAAGAATGTCCACATTATGTATCAGGAAGTGTCCGCATCCGTCCAGATATTTCCGGGCATTCAGAACTGCACCGCCTGTTTCCAGCAGCGCCGCCCTCTCGTCGCTTACATCAACACTCACCCAGTCCTGACCGTCGAGCCATGCTTCTATCTTGTCTGCAAAATGATGGACATTGACAACGAAACAGTCAATGCCGAAGGACTGCATCCTTCTGAGCACATGTTCCAGCAAAGGCTTTCCGCACACAGGTACAAGCGCTTTCGGGAGAGTATCGGTCAAAGGCTTCAGACGGGTTCCGAGACCGGCTGCAAATACGAATCCTTTCATAATTCCTCGGTTATATTCTGTTCCCTGTGATCAAGGGTCACTCTGACTTCCGGATACTTTTCCGCTATATGATGTGCCAGATGCTCCGCGCAATACACCGAACGGTGCTGCCCGCCTGTACACCCGAAACTTACCATCAGGCTTGTAAAGCCGCGACGTGAAAATGTTTCTATATGCGGATCTACAACTGCATAGACATGTCCCAGAAAATCTGTGATCTCCCCGTCATCCTCAAGGAAGCGGACAACAGGTTCATCCCTTCCTGTAAGTTTCTTATACTGTTCATACCGTCCCGGATTATGGATCGACCTGCAGTCGAAGACATAACCGCCTCCGTTGCCCGTCGGATCTTCGGGTATTCCCTTCTTGAAGGAAAAGCTTGAAACCCTTACTCTGAGTCTTCCTCCGTCATCCTTCGGCATAGCAAACCTCGGAAGAGCAGTCATCTTGTCCAGGACGTCGGTCATGTATGGGTAGACAGAACGAAGATCCGAAGCATCTCCGCATGAAAGACCGTGCAGAAGGTCCTTCAAAGAAGCTACTGTCTGAGGTATGCATACAATAAAGTTAGCCTTATGTTCAGTCCAGCCCCTGAAGCCATATGCGCCGAGAACCTGAAGGGTACGGAAAAGCACGAAAAGCCTCAGTTTCGAATCGAACTCATCACGCGAAACCTTACGATAAGCCGAAAGTGCTTCAAGGTAAGAGTCAAGCATCCTCTCTTTCAGACCCTGCGGATACTCCGAACGGGCGTGCCAGATGAATGAAGCGACATCATACATATACGGTCCTTTGCGTCCTCCCTGGAAATCGATGAAATACGGCTCTCCATCCCTCACCATCACATTCCTGCACTGACAATCCCTGTGCATGAAGACCATATCGTCTCCTGATGACAGCAGGTCATCCGCGAAACGCTCGAAATCCTCCTGGAGACATATCTCATTGAACTCCAGTCCTGAAGGCTTGAGGAAACAATATTTGAAATAGTTCAGATCGAACATGACCATGCCTCTGTCAAATGAAGGCTGCGGGTAACAGATCGAAAAATCAAGTCCGTCTGCGCCCTCGAACTGCAGCTTCGGCAGGAGAGAAACCGATCTGCACAACAGGTCTCCGACATCTTCCGGACCATTACCTTCCTTGCGGGCCTCGAGCAGCATGTCGAAAAGGATCACATCTCCCAGATCCTCCTGAAGATAGCACATCCCGTCCTCGCTGACCGCATATACTTCCGGCACATTGATTCCCTTGCTGCGGAAATGACGGGCCAGAGTGATGAACGCATTGTTCTCCTGAAGGTCAAGTCCAGCCACACCGACACATGAACCCGCCTGAGAAGCCAGGCGGAAATATTTCCTGTTGCTTGCCGAACCCGTCAAAGGAGTCACTTCCTCTGGTGCGGTTCCGTAGAATGACGTATATAGAGATATCAGTTCCTTCATGTCATTTTTTTGCGAATTTACTAAATTGTTAAGACAAAAAGACTAAATTTGTATGATTTAATGAACCACGACAATGCTGAACAATGCCTATTGCTCTGACAAGTACCAGTATACGATGGGAAAGTCATTCTACGACAGCGGAATGAAAGACAGATCCGCAGTCTTCAACCTCTTCTACAGAAAGGCACCGGAAAACAACAACTGGGCTGTAGTAAGCGGAACTGACGAAGTGATAGAAATGGTTGAGAACCTCGGAAACATGGATCCTGAGTTCTTCGAGAAATTCCTTCCGGGAGAAGAATACAAGGATTTCAGAGGCTATCTTTCAGCCATGAAGTTCACCGGCAACGTCTATGCAATGAGGGAAGGAGAGATCGCATTCCCCAATCAACCGATAATAATTGTCGAAGGTCCCCTTATCGAGGCCCAGGTTCTTGAAACCCCTATGCTCTGCATAATGAACCATCAGATGGCGGTAGCCACCAAGGCCTCAAGGGTATGCCGTGCCACCAACCGTCCTGTCAGCGAATTCGGTTCAAGAAGGGCACATGGTCCGTGGGCGGCGACATATGGAGCGAAGGCAGCTGTGATCGCCGGATGCGCCAGCACCTCGAACATCCTGGCCGGCGTCATGTTCGACTACGGATCCACAGGAACGATGGCCCATAGCTTTGTCACCGCTTTCGGCAGCAGTGTGGCAGGAGAATACAAGGCTTTCGACACATATATCAAGACCCATAAGGGAGAGGGCATCATCCTGCTCATAGACACATACGACACTCTTAAATGCGGAGTGCTGAATGCAATAAAAGCTTATAAGGACAACGGCATCGACGACAATTACGCTCCCGGATATGGTATACGCCTTGACAGCGGAGACCTCGCCTACCTTTCTGCCGAATGCCGTCACATTCTGGACGGATACGGACTTACCAAGTGCAAGATATTCGCTACAAACTCGCTGGATGAGTATCTTATCACCGACCTTGAGCGGCAGGGAGCATGCATAGACTCTTATGGAGTCGGTGATGCAATCGCCACAAGCAAGGCCGCTCCATGCTTCGGAAACGTATACAAGCTGGTCGAGATCGACGGAGAAGCTGTACTGAAGCGTTCTGAAGACAAGATCAAGCTGATCAACCCGGGCAGTCAGATAACCTATAGGATCATGATCGACGACCCTGCGAAGGGAGAGATATTCAAGGTAGACGTAACCTGTCTCAGAGGTGACGGACTTAGCCGTCTGATAGAATCAGGTGAGAGGTTTACTGTCTGTGACGAGTATGACCGCTACAAGACAAAGACCTTCGAAAAGGGAGAATACAAAGCCTTCATAATGCAGCACAAGGTAATAGAGAACGGACGCAGATGCGCTCCTCACCACACCCTCGCCGAAAAGAAGGCTTATTATGACGACACCCTCAGGCATTTCAGTCCGAGCGAGAGACGACTTATCAACCCGCACTATTACAAGGTCGACATATCCGACGACCTGTACAACCTCAAGATGGGTATAATCAACAGTCTTGTAAAGGAAATAAAGGAGTTCAGAATATGAGAAACAATGCATTAGTGGTTGTAGACATGCTTTACGACTTCATCGACGGAAGTCTGGCTTGTCAGAATGCGGACAAGGCGGTGAGTGCGACATTGAAGTTCATCGACACCCAGACCAGCGGACAAGGAGGAGAAGAACATGAAATCCTCGACACCTTCCCTATCCTCTTTATCAGGGACCACCATCCTGCAGACCATTCCTCTTTCAAGGAGAACGGAGGAGTCTGGCCCCCTCACTGCGTCGCAGGGACAAGAGGAGGCGAAATCCACGAAGAACTCAAGCCTTATGCCTCCGAAGAACTCACATTCGACAAGGGATGTGAAAGATCTCTGGAGCAATACTCCGGCTTCGAAGGCATCAACAATGCAGGACAGTCTCTCGGAGAAATCCTTGAACTGCTCGATACGACAGACGTCTACGTCTGCGGAATCGCTACCGAATACTGTGTGAGAAATACGTGCGAAGATCTGCTCAAAGCAGGCTTCAAGGTACATCTTCTTAAGGATTGCATTGCATATGTAGACCTTGAAGGACACATCAAGGCACTTGCAGAAATGGCTCAGGAGGGCATAAGTATTGAATAATCAATAATTATTCGTACCTTTGCCGTCTTGTTATGAAGAATGTTCTGGCAAAAATATGGGTTCCGTTCCTGCTTGTGGCTATAGCTGCAGTGCAGTCTTTCGGTGTTGATGCAGGTAGATCCGTCGGTCTCAAGAAGTTAGCGGACTCTCTTGGATTATCCCTTGCTCCAGACACATTATCAGTTCAGGACTCCATAGTTTCAATAAAAGATTCGATTGCTGCAGACACAGTTGCAGTTGATTCGATTGCCATTGATACAATGACTGTCGACACGGCCGCAGTCCTGATACTTTCGGCAAGAGACACGATAGTCGTACCTGATTCTCTGAAGGAAACAGACCCGTTCAAATACAAATACTATATCGCGATCAAGGATTCCACTACGAGATTCCAGGTGAGGGACTCGCTCCTCAATGCAGGCGACACCCTCGAAGTATTCAGACTTGATTCCCTCTACCTGAAGGACTCAACCGACGTGGCAAAGGCAAAATTCGACGCATGGTATGCTTCACTCTCGCGCATGGAACGAAAGAAATATGATGCCCAGCAGGCACTCCCCGGTCTGATCGCCGCTGCAAACCGCAAGATCGAGATCAAGGACAGCATAAAAGCATACAAGGACAGTGTACGTCAGTCTATCCCGAGAATACTCGAAACATTCGCAATAGATGATTCACTCTATTTCAAGAGAATCATCACATGGACCCGTGACAGGGACTTCCAGGACCTGAAGGATGTCAGGGATATGGATGCCGACACATCATACAACCGCAGTTTCAATGACTACCCGTTCTTCAACGAAGACCTCAATGCTTCATGGCTCGGAGTAAGCGGCGGTCCTGTGCAGCTGTACAACTGGTTCGAAAGGGAAAATGTTGAGAATGCCATCTACTTCTCTCCATACAGTCTATGGAACTACACGATTGAAGATCTTCCGCAATATAACACTAAGACCCCTCATACTGAACTCGCTTACTACGGAACCCTGTTTGCGAATCAGGAAAAGGAGGAATCGAACGTAAGAGTACTTACAACCCAGAACATCACGCCTCAGCTCAATATGACTCTTGAGTACAGAAGGTACGGAAGCAACGGTATGCTGAAGAGAGAGGATACCGGAAACAGAACCTTCGTGGCCGCAACCAACTATCTGGGAAAGAAGTACATGATGCATGCAGGCTTCATCTACAACAGAATCCAGAAAAGCGAAAACGGAGGTATCGTCGACGAATCCTGGATCCGAGATACAGTTGTAGATGCCCGAGAGATCGATGTATACCTGCGTGACGCAAGCAACAAGCTCAAGAGGAACACGGTTTATCTTGACCAGACTTACCGTATACCATTCACTTTCCTGAAAGACCTCAAGGGCAGAAAAGAAAGGAAAAGGGAGGAATTTGTCCGTGACAGCATAATGAACAGCGGAGATTCCGTTGCAATTGCTGCCTTTGTCGAGGCAGAAAAGATCAAGCTTGACAGAGAAGCTGCCATGGCGGACACAGCCGGAATCGTAAAGGACGTGACGACAGCGTTCATCGGTCACAGCAGCGAATACTCGGTATTCCGCAAGACCTACACAGACAACATCTCCTCCTCCGCTGCGGACACCAATGCCCGCAAATTCTACCATGACCGGTTCTACATCAACCCGACAAGGAGCATGGACTCGCTTAGAGTGATGAAGTTCGAGAACAAGGCATTCATCAGACTCCAGCCATGGAAAGAAGACGGAATCGTATCCAAACTTGATGTGGGAATCGGAGACAAGCTCCTGAATTACTACACCTTCAGCCCTATAGATTACCTCAAGGGCAGCAACAATGTCATCCTGAACACAGCTTACCTTTACGCCGGTGCGAACGGAAGATACAGGAACTATTTCGCATGGAATGCAAAGGGAAAGTACAGTTTCCTGGGATACGAGGCCAATGATTTCGGCATCGAAGGTAACATGGTATTCCAGGCCTTCCCGTTCAGAAGGGCAAGAAAGAGTCCTATTACTACGACGATCCACTTCGAGACCACGCTTCAGGAGCCGGACTATTACCAGCAGCACCTTTTCACAAATCATTACAAGTGGGACAACAACTTCAGCAAGATCTCTGAAACCCGACTTGAAGCTTCTCTCTCGATCCCGAGATGGGATATGGCAGCTTCGTTCGGATATGGTCTGCTGAGCAACAACATATACTACGACACAGAGGGCATTGTCCGTCAGAACACACAGCCGATGAGCGTGATGACAGCCATGCTGAAAAAGAACTTCATTGTATGGAAGATACATTTCGACCATCAGGCTCTGCTCCAGTTGTCGTCAAACCAGAATGTGGTGCAGCTGCCTCTGCTGGCACTCAACTTCAAATACTATATGCAATTCGATGTAGTAAAGAATGTCATGCAGATGCAGATAGGCGCAAATGGAACATACACAACAGAATGGTATGCACCCTCATACAACCCGGTTCTCGGTGTGTTCCATAATCAGGAGGCCAGAAAATACGGTAATTGTCCTTATATAGATGCATTCGTCAACATACAGTGGAAGAAGGCAGCAATATTCATAAAGGCAATAAACCTCAACATGGGTTGGCCGAACAAATCAGTTGACTACTTCACTGCGGCAGGATATATTGCGCCACAGAGAGCAGTAAAGTTCGGAATAACCTGGCCGTTCTGGGTAAGACCGGGTAAGGCAGTAACAACAGGTACTTCGCGTCCTGGCTCAGGAGGAGGCAGGAGCACTTCGGGCATGCAGGGAGGCAATGCCGGAAGCAGACAGGCTGCAGGAGCAAGACCGACCGCCAGATAGTGCCTGTAAAAATCAGACGATGAGAATTACAGAGAAAACAACAAGAAGATTCAGAAATGTCCTTATAGCATTTACAGTAATCTGCCTGACGCCGCTTTGCGAGAAAGGAAGAATGCTAAACGGAGCGCATGGCTTTGACGCTTTCGCCGGAAAGGACATACGATGCGTGATCGATCTCGGAGATGAGATGTACGCCGATCACGGACTTGAAACCGGAATGAACTACGAGCTCCTCAGCAGATTTGCAGAGGATAACAGATGCGATATCACCATAATATCTGCAGGCAAGAACGAAAATTATATCGATTCTCTTAAAAACGGAAGTATCGACATTCTTGTAACGCACGCAGAGGACCTTGACGGGCACAGCGACTGTATAGAGATATCAAGAAAACTTAACGACTGCGCGGCATGGGCAGTATCTGCCGATAAGGAAGCCGAGCTCCGTCAGGTGAACTCATGGATCAGCCATATCACGGCTTCGAAGGAATTCATTTCGATCAGCAATCGTTTTTCCGCATATGGAAATCCTGTCAGAGGCGCAGAAAAAGGCGTCAGGACGAGAACCATCAGTCCATATGACGAACTGTTCAGGAAGCATGCCGCTTCCCTCGGATGGGACTGGAGGATGCTCGCAGCCGTAGTCTATCAGGAATCAAAGTTTTCAATCAATTCAAGATCTTTCCGAGGAGCCCAGGGTCTCATGCAGGTAATGCCCGGCACTGCCGGATATTACGGTATAGACAATCTTCTGGATCCGGACTTGAATCTGACAGCAGGCACCAGCCACCTGAAAAGACTTCAGAGGATTTTCAGCCGATATGATATGGAGCCTATGGAACTTGTAAAATTCACCCTTGCAGCCTACAATGCCGGAGAGGGCAGAATCATCGACTGCAGGAACTTCGCCGCCGCTAAACAGGTTGACAACACAAGATGGGAAGAAATCGTGAATATAATTCCCCTCATGCGCGAAGACTCCATACTTGAAGAAGAAAGCGTAAAGCTCGGAAAATTCCAGGGACACGAAACAATCGCCTATGTAGAAAGCATAATGGACCTTTATCAGGCTTTCTGCACGATCTGTCCGTCTATCTGACGCGGACAGTCTCAGCCGGATCCACTTTTGAAATAAAGATGCACGGGATCGTCAGAAGCAGCATTATGACAGCAAATGACACCGCATCTGCCACCAACATCATTCCCGGATCCAGATGGACAGGGACAAACGACACATAATAATTCTCGGGGTCAAGCTTGAGAAAATGCGTAGTGCCCTGCAATACGCACAACAGAACAGCAAGGATATTTCCGACAGCCATTCCTTTTCCTACGATAACTGAAGAACTTGCAAGAAACACTTTTGCTATCGACCGGTCAGTCATACCGAGAGATTTCAACAGTCCGATGACAGAGGTGTTTTCGAAAAGCATTATAAGCAGCCCGGAAATCATATTGAAGCCTGCAACGATTGTCATCAGAAGCAGGATGAAAAAGACATTGAAATCTATCAGAGAGAGCCATCCGAAAAGTTGAGGATATCGTGAAACAGACGAAGTGGCGATCACATATTCCTCGTCCTCCGCCCTGTATGCATTTATCATCGTACCCGCTTCCTCGTTAGCTGCAGATATACCATCCTCATCAGCATATTCAGGATACAGGCTCATTTCGATTGCAGAAACCTGGTTGTCCGCCCATCCGTTCAATCTCTGCATGTCGCTCAGAGAAGCATATACGACATGCCTGTTGTCAGTCTCCACCAGGGCGTCATGAATATCGACTATATTGAACTGTCGCAACTTCATCTTTCCGCCTACAAAATAAGTAAGCATCCTGTCTCCGGTCTTCAGCCCTGAAGCATCAGCCAGGCTGCGTGGGATCGAGACAGCAAGCGAAACAGAATCCGGAGCATCGAAATCCGGCAGACCCTTGACCACGACTCCGTGCATGGAATCTTCATGGCGGACAATTCCGGCTCTGTATACGACAGGTTTGATACCGCTTATCTGCTCCATCTCCCTGAGATATGGCAGATATGCAGCATCGGACTCTATCGGAGTGTCTTCGCCTGATACATTCAGATCGGTTGTGGAGATCAGTATATCACCTGAAAGTCCGGAGAGTCCGGAACGAATCTCATAGCGGAATCCGGAAGATACGGACATGGCCATTATCATCACAAGATAGCTGACCGCGATACATACCATCGCGATCCTGCCCCTGAGACGAAGCCTTCCTGCTATGAACAACGACGCATCCACTATTTCATGTTCAACAGACGTGCCTGAGCCTGAGCCTTCTCTATTTCCGGACCATATTTCATCATCATCTCAAGATATTTCTTCTCCTGCTTGAGATTCTTCTGCTTCCTTGCCGCAATGATACAATTCTTTATAGCTGTATAATCGTCCGGAACTGCCTTCAGCACCTTGTTATAATACTTATACGCATTCTTGTAATCCGCCTTTGCGATAAGGTAGTATGTTCCAATATTGTTCAGATATCCTGTATTGTCAGGAAACATCCCGTACATCGTCTGCGACAACGAAAGGAAAGCTTCGTATGATGCAGGGGAACCGATGGAATAGAAACTGTAGCAATATTCCTGCATGGCGTCCTGGAAGAAGGCATCATCGACAGCCTCGTCATCATATGTCCACTGCCCTTTACGGCTTGCATATCCGTCAGCCAGTCCCTTCAGGTATGCGAGAGCCATATCAGGACTTTCCTTCTCGTATGCGATATATGCATTCGCCTTCAGAAAGCGGAAGTCCAGCCTGTCAGGCCAAACTGACACCGCCTTGTCTGCAGCTCTGACTGCTTCGCCGTAGAGTTCGTCATCAAACTCGTTTATCTGATAATAATACACGTCAGCCCCCAGACTATCCTTAAGGGTAAGGACAGGGTCCATTCCGAGATATTTTTTTGTCGGCATGGTAACGATTTCAGACCTCTGTGCCTTTGTAAAGAGATATGAAAAACGTCCCAGAAGCATCTTTGCATTTGTAGAATCCGCCTTTTCCCAATTATCAAGCACAGTCTCGACACCTATCCCTGCTGGTCCGAACTGCGACACCAAAAGATCATAACGCTGCTCATATCTGTCCGACTGCGCATAAACAGCAGCTGCAACAGATAAAAAAACAACAGACAATAATATCCTCCTCATTATCTTATATCCATTCTGATGCGACGTCCCTGCGGATGCAGGTTATTGCATCTGTTTCCTAAATTCTTTACAAAACCCAGAGGCAGACCTTCATATCTTACAACCACATAACCTTTTTCCGAATCAGGAAGAGTGATCGCATCCTTATGAAGAAAGGCAAGGGCAGTATGTCTGTCAACATCCGCCACAGGATATGAATCCTGTCTGAATGCTATCGAGAGTGCCAGATCGGCATCAGGAACAAGTGTCTGTCCTTTGAAGACCCCGACAGCACATCCTGACGACAGGACATGAAGAGCTGAGGACAGGACGGCGACATCTGACGCAATGCCTGAAGGTCGCGCTATGACCATATCCCCTTTCTGCAACAGATCCACATCTACCGTAAAAAGTTTCTTCAGACTTTCCGGTATGACGGCAGCTGGCCTCCTTCCCGACTTTTCCCTTCTTGAAGAATCCGGAACAACAGCATCATCTTCAGAAGTCTTTCTGAGAGCCGCACAGTACTGTCCTTCTCCTTCAACATGTCCGGGAACAAGACTGTAACCGACCTCTGTCTCTATTATCCCTTTGAAACGGGAGACATCTATATGCATATGTCCGGCACCAAGTTCGTCTGCAATCCAGGAAGCATTCCCGTCATTCTCATATCTATTGAAAGTACATGTAGAATATATAAGCAGGCCTCCTTTTTTCAGACAAGGCCACATATCGGCAATTATCCTTTTCTGACGGGCCTCACACAATGCCACATTAGCTTCAGACCACTGTTTCTGCGCTTCTTCATCCTTTCGGAACATTCCCTCTCCGGAACATGGAACGTCTGCCACGACCACATCAAAGAATCCGGGGAGACCCGCGAAAGCTTCAGGATCATCCGAGGTCACAACCACATTCGGATCTCCCCATACAGCCATATTTTCAGACAGGACAGCTGCCCTCTGCTTCATGATCTCATTGGAAACGAGCACAAACCTGTCTCCGAACAGCTCCCTCAAGGAAGCCGCAAGGTCTGTCGACTTGCCACCCGGGGCGGCACACAGATCCAGAACACGTACCGGACGGGAATCCGGACATACCTCTCTGGATACAAGTTCGCGGAAAACATGTCCGACGAACATGGATGATGAATCCTGGACATAATATGCGCCCCCATGAAGATCCGGATCCAAAGTAAACGAAGGCCTCTCAGGAAGGATCGTGCCATGAGGATTCCATGGAACCTCCTGTCCGTCAAAGCCTCTGCCTTTCTTGAAAGGGTTGACCCTTACGGCTACCTTGGCAGGCTCCTCAAATGCAGAAAAAGCGACAAGGGCATTATCGCTCCCTATCGCCTCTTCCAGATATTTTCCGAATGTATCCTTTATATGCATATCATGATCTGAACATTGAAGGATCGACGCCTTCCGGCATCCTTCCTTCCGACATATCGACCAATCCGTCCACAACCTTGTCAAGAGCATCCTTCAGCTTTCCTCCAAGCAGAGTCTTCATCATGAAATTCAGATCTGCATCAAGGATAATCTGAAAATCCGTCCTGTAAGGATCGCTTGACGCATCGAAATGCATGGTAAGCCTGAACTGGAAAGGAGCGCCATCATCGGCAAACTCGATCTTTGAATACGGTGTCCTGTCCACAACCTTGACTCCGATATTGAAGCCTTGCACCATAGCATGGATGCTGTCATAATCAGCCGTCACATCCGCTTTCTTGTCTTCAGGAAGAAAGCGGACAAAATTCCTCATATCCACGAAGGCCATATAAAGTTCATATGGAGCCTTGGATACCGTTGCCCTCTTGCTTTTTATCTCGACAGCCATCCTTACTCGTTCCTGCCCCATGTAGAAGGAGAGAATCTCCATTCCCTGAGTATTTCTATATCTTCCTGTCTGATGTAACCTGTCTCGTGTGCGACATCGATGAGAGCATCATAATTCGAAAGTGTGGTAAGCTCCACATTGGCATCCTCAAACGCCTTGCGGGCAGTACTGAAGTTATATGAGAAGATCGCTACCATACCCATCACGTCTGCACCAGCATTTACAAGAGCGTTCTTTGCCGCAAGGCTGCTCATACCGGTAGAAATCAGATCCTCCACGATAACCACCTTGTCACCCTTCTCAAGAATTCCTTCGATCTGGGATCCGGTTCCATGGTCCTTCGGTTTAGGTCTCACATAGCAGAACGGCTTTCCGAGGATATGAGCCACAAGGTAACCGTGCGCAATGGCACCTGTAGCCACACCGGCGATCACCTCTACATCCGGATACTGCTTTCTTATGATATCAGCCATCCATGTACATACCTTCTCGCGGATTTCGGGATATGACAGGATCCTCCTGTTGTCACAATAAATCGGAGAATGCCAACCGGACGCCCACACAAACGGCTGGTCAGGTCTCAACATAACTGCCTTGATGTCCATAAGGGACTTGGCAACTGCTTTCTCTACTATTTCCATCTTTATAAAATTTTGATTATTGTTTTCAGTTCTAATGCCTATATTTGCAGGCGCCTATACGCATGCAGGCACACATCGTGCAAATATAACCAAAATAAGTCAAGTATTCTATAAATGCATAAAATATATTTCGAAAAACGATGCATATTGATCTGCAAGCCGGATGATCCTGTGCTGTCGGATCCCAACATGATACAGTTCAGTCTGGGAACCGGCAGCGGTTTCAATGCATTTGTAGGAATGGTAGAAGCCTCAGACTCACTGCACCGCGTATGTATCCCGACAGAAGACACCGAAGGTACATACCGCAGCATATGTTCCGAATTCCTCGAGGTCAATGCAGGAGGAGGACTTGTATCAAACAGGCGCGGAGACTATCTCCTGATAAGCAGAAACGGACTCTGGGATCTCCCGAAAGGTCATCAGGACCCGGGTGAGGATATCGAAACCACATCCTTGAGAGAGGTTCAGGAAGAGACAGGCATAAAGGAGCTTGAACTTGGCAGACTGATCTGCGTGACAGACCATTGCTACAAAAGAAACGGAATATGGTATCTCAAGCACACCTGGTGGTACGAAATGCTCTATACCGACCCGACAGATCTGACTCCTCAGACCGAGGAAGACATAACAAAGGCTGCATGGGTGGCAAAATCCAGCCTGCCCCCGTATCTGCAGAACACCTATCCTTCCATTCAGGAAGTATTCAGAGAAGCAAAAGTTTAAATATTATTCTTTTTGACAATTATTTCACATTCCCGTGAAACAATTTCTTCAAAAAACCGTATAATGATATGTATTTTGCAGAAATTAATTAACAGATATGAAACTCTCACAATTCCAGTTCAATCTTCCGGCAGAAAAGATCGCCCAGGAACCACCGAGATGGCGTGATGAGTGCAAGCTCATGGTCCTCGACAGAAAGACAGGTGAAATCGAGCACAAGCTCTTCAAGAACATCATCGATTATTTCGGCAAGGGCGACACATTCGTTCTCAACGACACCAAGGTTTTCCCTGCAAGACTTTACGGAAACAAGGAGAAGACAGGAGCTGACATCGAAGTGTTCCTTCTCAGAGAACTCAACCGCGAGCAGAGGCTTTGGGATGTGATCGTTGATCCGGCAAGAAAGATCCGAATCGGCAACAAGCTTTATTTCGGAGAAGACGAAAGCCTTGTAGCCGAAGTGATCGACAACACGACTTCAAGAGGAAGAACCCTCCGATTCCTTTACGACGGCAGTTATGAAGACTTCAAGGAAACCCTTTTCGGACTCGGACAGACCCCTGTTCCAGACTGGGTCAAGAAAGAGGTGACTGAGGAAGACGCAGAGAACTTCCAGACCATATTCGCAAAGCATGAAGGTGCAGTATCCGCCCCTGCCGCAGGACTCCACTTCAGCCGCGAACTCTTTAACAGAATGATCCTCAAGGACATCAACAAGGCATTCATCACCCTCCACATGGGTATCGGACACTTCAGGGAAGTCGACGTCGAAGATCTTTCCAAGCACAAGATGGACTCCGAGCGTCTCATCATCACAGAAGAAGCGGCAGACCTCATCAACAGCACAAGAAAGGCAGGACATAAGGTTCTCGCTGTCGGAATAACAGTGATCCGCGGACTGGAAACATATACAACCACAAACGACGAGGTTAACGCATATGACGGATGGACCAACAAATTCATCTTCCCGCCGTACAGGTTTGCAATTCCTGACGCCATCGTATCGAACTTCCACCGTCCGGGATCGACAATGCTCATGTCGGTAGCCGCTTTCGGAGGATATGAGAATGTCATGAAGGCATACAAGACCGCCCTTGAGATGGATTACAAGTTCGGTCCGTACGGAGATGCACTCCTTATAATCTGATCGGATTATAAAAAAAACGACATAAGGCTAAAAAAAAGAAAAATCTTTTTTATAATCGGCACAAAACCTGCCTCGGAGCTTTGTCTGAGGCAGGTTTTTACTTTACTTTGCCGACATGGAAGATTATAACGAAAGATATTGTCTGTGCGCATTGAACAGGATCTTCGGCTTTGAACCGAAGATAGCGCTCGCCCTTGTTTCAAACCTCGGCAGCGCATCGGAAGCATTCAGACTTCCGCAAAAGGAAATCGATACCCTGCTCGGTCCTTATTCAAAACACAGGGGTTCCGTGAATCCCAAGGCATACGAGGAAGCCGAAAGAGAACTGACCTTACTCGAAGAACAGGAAATCCGCTTCATCGGAATTTCCGAGGATTCATATCCGCCGCTGCTGAAGGAATGTGAAGATCCTCCGGTCGGAATCTATTTCAGAGGTACAGGAGACCCGGGAAAGACGCTATGCAGCAAAAGGAATATCGCGATCATCGGCACCAGGGACATATCCCCATACGGCAAAGAATGGTGCAGACGCATTGTAGACTCACTGTCATGCACCCCTGAGCGCCCTGTCATCATCAGCGGACTCGCCCTCGGCACGGACATATGTGCCCATGAAGCAGCTCTCGAGGCAGGGCTTCCTACGATTGCAGTCCTGCCGACCGGTCCCGACAGCATATATCCTTACCGCAACCGCAATATTGCTGAAAAGATGGTACGGACACCGGGATGTGCCCTCATAACCGATTACCCTCCGGGCACGGCCCCGCTCGCGATCCATTTCCTCCGGCGCAACCGCATCATTGCAGGCATGAGCGAAGCAACCATACTTATCGAGTCGAAACTCAAAGGGGGAGGCATGATGACATCCCGGCTTGCACACTCGTACAACAGGGAAGTATTTGCACTCCCGGGAAGGATAGACGACATCCGCTCTCAAGGCTGCAACAACCTGATCAGAAGCAAGATAGCCGAACCAATCGATTCCGTAGATGGGCTTATTGACAGTCTCGGCATGAAACTGAGCGGCAAGACTGCAACGAGGTATGACGAAGAATACCTATGGGCTTTGTATTCTACAAGAACGGACAGAAAGACCACTGAATCCATATTGAACATCTTCACGGCTATCCGCAAGGAAAGAGGAATAAGCCTGAATGAACTGACATCAAGGACAGGCATCCCCTACAAAGAAATATCACAGGTTGCCTGTCTGCTTGAAAATGACGGCATCATATCCATCGATCTTATGCAGAGATGCACAATAAATATGCGGAAATCCCGATAATTTGTCTAAATTTGCAAGATACGCGCATACCAGAACGAATGGAATTCATAGATACACATGCCCATCTTTACGATGAGGCTTTTGCAGGAGAGGAAGACCTCGCCATAGCCCGTTCCGCAGATGCAGGAGTAACGAAGATCGTCTTCCCCGACATCGACTCCCAGACCAGGGAGCACATGTTTTCGATAGCCTCCAGACATCCTGGGACTGTCTATCCTTGCCTTGGTCTGCACCCGACTTCCATAGGAGCCGACTGGGAAAAGGAAATGGAGAAGATGTACGACTTTTCCACCCGGAAAATCTGGGCCATAGGCGAAATCGGAATGGACTGCTACTGGTCGCGCGAATTCATCAAGGAACAGGAAACCGCATTGAAGATTCAGCTTGAACTTGCAGACAGGCTGTCGCTTCCTGTCATCATACACTCAAGGGAATCCACTGAACTCATCATCAACGTCCTGAAGGAATGCCGTCACCTGGACCTCAGGGGTGTGTTCCATGCATACAGCGGAAGTGCAGAGACCTTCCGCGAACTTCAGAAACTCGGCGACTGGTACATAGGCATAGGCGGAGTCCTTACTTATAAAAAGGCATCCATTGCCGAAACAGTAAAGCACATTCCTCTCGACAGGATCCTTCTTGAAACAGATTCGCCATATCTCACCCCGGTTCCCTTCCGGGGCAAGAGAAACGAAAGCGCATATATCCCGCATATCGCATCAAGACTGTCAGAGCAGACAGGAAAGGAAATCGAGGAAATAGCACAGACAACTACAGATAATGCACATAAACTGTTCGGATTATGATCTCACATAAACCAGACGGGGAAAAAGCCTCCCTGCTCCTGATATACACAGGAGGAACAATCGGAATGAAAGTCGATCCCCTGCTTCAGGCACTCACTCCTTTTGACTTCAGCCAGATACTGGAAGAAGTACCGGAACTTGCCAAATTCGCATACAGGATCGACTCCTGCACATTCGACCCCTTGATAGACTCATCCGATGTCGAGCCGTCTCTCTGGGTCGCTCTGGCAGACCTCATAGAAGAGAGATATGATGACTATGACGGATTCGTCATCTTGCATGGAACGGACACCATGGCATATTCCGCATCCACCCTGAGCTTCATGATCGAAGGCCTTACCAAACCTATCATTTTCACCGGAAGCCAGCTGCCGATCGGCATGCCGCGCACTGACGGAAAGGAGAACCTGATATCAGCCGTGGAGATCGCTGCCGCTAAGGACGAAGAAGGTCACCCTCTTGTACCGGAAGTATGCATATGCTTCGACAACATCCTGATGCGTGGAAACAGAAGCAGAAAGATCAACTCGGACAATTTCCGCGCCTTCAGGTCTGAAAACTATCCTCCTCTGGCTGAGGCAGGTATCAATATCCGGTACAACACATCCCTTATACGTCGCCCGACATCATGGGAAGCCCGTCCTACCTTCCACAAAGACCTTGACACAAGGGTATCCATACTGAAGATCCACCCGGGAATAACTCCGGGAGTTGTGAGAAACATCCTGTTGGGAGAAGAAACAAGGGCAGTCATTCTCGAAACATACGGAGCCGGTAACGCTCCGTCCAAAGACTGGTTCATATCGATAGTTCGAGAAGCATCTGAAACAGGCAAGATAATCCTCAACATAACCCAATGCGTGGCAGGCAGCGTGAACATGGATATCTATGCAACCGGTAAAAGCCTGAAATCGGCAGGCGTCGTCAACGGTTACGACAGCACGACGGAAAGCGCTCTCGGCAAGCTGTTCTACCTTTTGGGAACATTTGATTCCAACGACAAGGTCAAGGCCGGTTTGGAAATGGATTTGCGTGGCGAAATATCAAAATAAATATTGTCAATTGGAAATAAATTGCTAAATTGCACCGAATTTCAGGGCAGGGTGTATAGCGCCGTGCCGTAAAACGCAGATTATTAACTAATAACAATTCAATAACTTTAAATTAATCAAACACACAAAAACAATTATGAAAAAAATTTTCATGTTTTTGGCAGTAATGGGCGTTATGGCCTTTTCTGCACAGAATGCAGTAGCTCAG
>JAFVMQ010000075.1 GCA_017506825.1 Bacteroidales bacterium | reverse complement strand
TGTTCATGGATATAATTTATACTATATCCATCCTCAAGCATATGCATATACTTCAATCGTTCTGCATAACCGTGTTTCTTTCTCTTTTTAGACATAACAAAACCCCGAAAGTTTTTTGTCTAACTTTCGGGGTTCATGTCATCCTGCCGGCTTTTGTTTTTTTTATAATGATTGAAGATGTGCTTTGGTCTTTTTCCAGTTGCCGAACTTGAGATCTGATTCTTTCATCATCACGTTCAGTGATCCGCAGTCATAAAACCTCAAACCTATTTCGTCTTCATCTTCAAGCTGAAGCAGGTTGATGTATTCAGGGTAATTCTGCCTTACATCTTCGAAGAAAGGTATACCAAGAAGCTTGAAGCCCTGTGCGTCTTCTTCGCATTCAAAGAATTCCATTTCCATTTCAGGTTCTGTAAGAGGCTGATCTTCATCATCGACAAGTATGCAGCTCTGGAAGGTTTCAAAGTTGATATTCTTCGCATATTTGACTATGAATTGTCCTTTCGGCCACTCGCCTATTCCGTTATGGGTATATGTTTCATATCCGAGATATTCATCAATTGCTCCAAAGAAATACAGCATCCCTTCGTGCGGAAGTTTTCCTTCCTTATCATACTTGGAGATATCTTCGCAGTTTATCTGGCATATGAAGGTCAGAGGGTAATCTATTGTCTCACCATCTTCGTCTTTTACCTTTACTGTCGGGTATTCCATCTGTTCTGGGAAATCCGGATCTCCCCACCATTTGCTGCCGCAGAATAATATGCGTTCAGTCTTTTTCAATCTGAAACCAATTGCCATATGTAACTGTATCTTTAGTAATTAAAAAATCAAAGCTATACCGATTGAAAGGGCGCTTGAATATGAGTTGTTTCTGTTTATCCTGTCATGTGGAACAGTGGTTCCGTAATATTCGATGTCAGGATGAGTCAGGATACATCTGTATGCAACAAGGAAATCCAGCTTCGTGTTTCTGCTCAGGGTCATTCTGTACCCTCCTCCTAGCTTTCCGGTAAGTATTTCCTGAGGTTTCTCCTTGATGCTGATACCGCTGCCGATATCTAAAAATGACAGCCATCTGTCTTTCATCGGATCTTTTCCGTAATATCTTGTAAGCCGGATGGATGCAGGTATGGTGAAATGATGGTCCATAACTGCAGACATTCCGATATATGCAGAGATGTTCAGCCTTTCATCGAGATTATATCCGACAGTCAGATATCCTTCAGCATTGCTGTCAAATCCGAATGAATGACCCCTCGGATCGACTCTGTATCCTTCAGGTGCAAAGAAATTATAGTGATAACCCGAATAGAAGGTCGCTATATATCCCCATTCCACTCCGAATGTCATACGTGGAAATGAAGAGTCCCGAGCGTTGGACAGCAGACAGGAAGAGCAGATGGCTATAGTTATGATAATCAGTCTTTTCATCGTCAGAACCTGTATTTTATGCCGATTTCGGGCATGATTGAATAAAGCAGTCCGTATTTGTAGTACTGCATCTTCAGGGAATCTTCCAGAAGGATCAGATGTGCTCCTATGACCGGGGAAAGAACGACTGAAATGATGACATTACGACTGAATATGCATTCGACTCCTCCCCTGCCTTTAAGCCCGAAAAACCATCCGAGGTCCTCTTTGATATCATAAGTAGAGCCGATAGATATTCCAGGACCGAAAAATACACTTATATCATTGTCGTTACGTGACTTCCAGCTTGCAAGAATGAAATTGCTTGTGAATGATGCAGATATGCCCGGATTGTCTGTACGGTTCATCATTACCTCCGGAAGTTCTGATTTTAAAGAGAAGTTCAAAAAGCATTCATCATTCATTGAATGCTCATATACAAGTGATACTCCGCTGAAAGAAAAATCTGCACCTAAAGCCCTGGGCTGCGCATGTGCGGCTCCCATATAAATCAATACAGCAAAAGGTAGAAGTATCTTTTTCTTCCAGGTTTCAGTCATCCGTTTATGGTCTTATTGTGCGAATTTAATAAAAATAAGCCAATATGATAGAAAAATTCTTAACTTTGTAAAATGTACTAACCATAAACCCTAAAAGCTATGAGTGTAACAATAAAGACTGTTACGACTAGGAGAGACCTTAAGATTTTTGTCCGTTTTGCAAACAAGCTGTATAAAGGAAACAAATATTACGTTCCGAGCATGCCGATGGATGATATGAATACATTGAATCCAAAGAGTAATGCTGCATTTGAGTTCAGTGAAGCAGAACTGTATCTTGCATATCAGGAAGGTAAGGTTGTCGGTCGTGTAGCAGCAATCATCAATCATAAGGCAAATGCTTCATGGAAAGTCGAGCAGGTGCGTTTCGGATGGTTTGATTTCATTGATGATATTGAGGTTTCATCCGCACTGCTTGAAGCTGTAATTTCTTTCGGAAAATCACGTGGAATGAAGCAGATAGTAGGTCCTCTCGGCTTCACGGATTTCGATCCTGAAGGAATGCTCGTAGAAGGATTTGACCGTCTGAGCACAATGGCATTGATCTATAATCATCCTTATTATCCGGAACATATGAAGAAACTCGGATATTATAAGGAGACAGGCTGGCTGGAATACAGGATCACTCTTCCGGAAGTTTTTCCTGAAAGATATCTTCGAATTGCAGAGAATATAAAGGAAAGATACAACCTCAAGGTCAGAAAGCTTACAAAATCACAGATCAGGAAGGAAAACTATGGTCAGAAGCTGTTCGAACTGATAAATCAGACATATTGTGTATTATACGGTTACTCCCTTCTTTCGCCAAAACAGATAGATCAGTATGTAGACCTGTATCTCAGCCTTGTGGATATGAGGATGCTGGTATTTGTTGAGAATCAGGATGGGGAGCTGGTCGGTGCCGGTATTACTATTCCTTCGCTTTCTGAAGCTCTGCAGAAATGTAATGGTGAGTTGTTCCCGTTCGGCTGGTGGCATCTTCTCAAGGCTATGTTCTGGAAGAAACCGGATACGTTGGACCTTCTTCTTATAGGTGTAAGACCTGATTATCAGAATTGTGGTGTAAATTCGCTTATTGCTGTAGATCTGTTCAATAATTTCAGAGAACTCGGATTCAAATATGCAGAGACCAATGCTAATCTTGAGACAAATGCCAAGATTCAGGCAATGTGGAATCCATTTGAAAAGGAGCAGCATAAAAAACGTTGGGTATTCGGTAAGGAAATCTGATGAATGACGATAATAACATAGGAAGAAGCAGAATGCTGCCTCCTCTTCCGGAAAGGATGAGACCGCAGGACCTGGAAGGATATGTAGGTCAGCGTCATCTTATAGGAGAAGGTTGCATTCTGCGTAATATGATAGAAAGCGGAAATCTTTCATCATTCATATTATGGGGACCTCCAGGAGTCGGAAAGACCACCCTTTCAAGAATTGTTGCAAGATCTCTTAAACGGGAATTTTATACGTTGTCTGCAGTTAGTGCAGGTGTGAAGGACGTAAGGGACGTAATAGACCGGGCAAGGTCGAACTCTTTGTTTTCTGACGGTCAGTCTCCTATTCTTTTCATTGACGAGATTCATCGTTTCAATAAGGCGCAGCAGGATGCGCTTTTAGGGGCTGTTGAAGATGGTACCATCATTCTTATCGGAGCGACAACAGAGAACCCTTCATTCGAAGTCATCACTCCCCTTCTTTCCAGATGCCAGGTATTTGTTCTGAAATCTCTTGAAAAGGCAGATCTTCAGAAGTTGCTTGACAAAGCACTTCTGGAAGATGAGGTCCTTAAATATAAGAAGGTTATTGTCAAGGAAACAGAAGCATTGTTCCGTCATAGTGCAGGAGATGCTCGCAAGCTGCTGAATATTCTTGAAATAGTAGTAGGCTCATTTACAGGAAAGAGCGAGGTCCTTATCGATAACATGACTGTGACTTCGTGTCTTCAGGAGAATATTGCTATATATGATAAAGGTGGTGAGATGCATTATGATGTCATCTCCGCATTCATAAAAAGTGTAAGAGGCTCAGATCCGAATGCAGCAATTTACTATCTGGCAAGGATGCTTGACGGAGGCGAGGACCCTCTGTTTATCGCAAGGCGTTTATGCATACTTGCAGCTGAGGATGTCGGTCTGGCAAATCCCAATGCCCTTCTTCTTGCCAATTCCTGTTTTCAGATCGTTCATAGTATAGGTATGCCGGAAGCAAGGATACCACTTGCAGAGCTTACCATCTACCTTGCATCCTCTGCTAAAAGTAATTCGGCATATGTTGCTATAAATGAGGCTCTTGCTGTTGCGAAAGAGACTCAGACATCGTCTGTGCCCCTGTATCTGAGGAATGCTCCTACAAAGCTTATGGACGAGCTCGGATATGGTGACGGATACAAATATGCCCACGAATATCCAGGACATTTTGTTGATCTTGAATTCATGCCGTCGGAACTTTCGGGCCGTTGTTTTTATAATCCTTCAGACAACAAGCATGAGGATGGTCTGAAGGCCAGACTCGAATCTCTCTGGCCGAAGTATTACAAGAAATGATCATCTGTCTTTAGAACGGATAGCCGACTCCGAAATGGACAGCGTATCCATCTCTCTTCAGCCACTGTTTCGGAGTGACCCATTTGTGCTCTCTGGCAGGATCATGGATTTTTATACCCATATCGATACGTGCGAGAAGGAAGCCGAGGTTGAGTCTGACTCCGAGTCCCCAGTTTGCGGCAATGCTCTCTCCTAAAGTGTTCAATCTGAACATTGAATCGTCATTACCTCCTTCAACGCTGCTTCTGAGATTCCAGACGTTACCGGCATCGATGAATAAGGCACCGGCAAATTTCCAGAATATATCGAAGCGATATTCTACATTTGCCTCAATCCTCATGTCGCCTGTCTGATTAGGGATGACGAATGATTTGTCTCGCTTGGACAGACCAGGTCCAACGGTTCTTGTCTGCCATCCTCTCAAACTGTTTGATCCTCCTCCATAGAAGTGTTTTTCAAAAGGCAGTGCGGTTGAGTTTCCATATGCATAGCCGGCTCCTGCCAGGAACCTTGTCGCAACTGACTGACCGGACCTTCTTCCGAAGAACCATGTTCTGCCTAAGGTTAATTCTCCTCTTACAAACTGAGAGTAAGGCGTGTTCCAGATCATCCTTGAGCCGTTGGAATCCTGATTCATGAGAGAATCGAACGTACTGAGAAGATTACCTGCAATATCGAACTGGAATCTCATATAGTGGTAATCGGCCTCAGGTATGCTTTCCGCATTGGTCGTATAGTACAGCATGAGACCGGAACCAAGGTCAAAGTGGTCCTGATAGGCATTTCTGAGGAAAGGGTCGTTTGCAAGAGTATTGTAAAAGTCTTTGTCAAGGTTGAAAAGACGCACTATGTTAAGCTGGATGGGATATGCCTGGTAGAAGAACTTGTTCTTTACGCTTCCGCTATAACCGTATGATGTGGAAATGATGTTTCTCGTATACTCTGGACGGTCCTGATAATTATATGAGACGCTTATATCAGTGCGTGGTATCGGACCCTTGAACATGCTGTAAGGAAGCAGGAGAAATTTCGGGAAGCTCAAACTGCCTGATGCTCCGAGTTCATTTGAACGGACATCGTCGTTGAACCTGAACTGCCAGTTTCCCAGAAAGCTGAGGTTAAGTGTTTCTCCACCACGGAAAATATTCTTGTGATAGTATGACAGCTGAGGAGAGATACCGAAAAGTCCGGAAGAATTAGTTGATGCTTCTACGTTTACTTTGAAACCCTGGAGTTTGGACTGGTTCATCGTTATGTCACAATTCACAAGGTTTGTGTCTTTCTGAGTCATTCCGATGTTTACAGTACTGAAGATCTTAAGGGCTGACAATCTGTTGTAGGTTGTGTTTACCGCAGTTTCGTTGTAAACCTGTCCAGGAGCTATCGTTGTAAGATCTTCAAGGACCTTTTCCTTGATATTCAGACTTTTGGGATACGAAATATTAACTGAGTCTATATAGAAGCGTCTGATAGGAGAAGCATCTCTCGGAGATTCGTTTCTTGTATATTCGTTGATTGTTACCTTAAGAAGTGCATTTCCCTGGACTGAAAGCGTATCTGCTTCATAGAAATAATGGTTTTTATTGAAGTCGTAGTAACCGAGATTTCTCATGACCTTGCTTGAGCGGTCTGATTCTGCCTCAAGAGAAGCTTCGGAAAGATATTCTCCTATCTTGACAGTAACAGCTGCCGTATCCAGAAGAAAATCATGAGTAAATTCTCCCCCTTCAGGAAGGACATATTCTATTGCAGTGATCGGGAATCTCTTTCCAAGGGTAACGTTATAGGTTACAGCTACCTTCTTTTTCTTCAGTTGTATGTCAGTGTCGACATGGGAACCGTAATAACCCTGATACTCAAGATGGTTTTCAATATTCTCTATTGAACTTTCAACAAGGTCTTCATCATAAATCACAGGAGCCTGACCGATTTTCTTTACCAGCTTGTCCCATGCTTTTCCGTTTCCGTTTGACCAGTTGTAGACACTGAGGAAAGGATTCCAACCGAAAATGATGGAAGGATTAGGTTTCTGCTGGAGGTACGGAGTAAGAGTACTTGTGTCGAATTTATCGTCGTTTGAAACCTCTATCTTGTTCTTCGTCAATCTATATTGATTATCCTGCAGTACACGCGTAGTGCTGCAGGAAACAAGTAGGAATGCGACTGTTGCAAGTCCTGATAATATCTTTAACCCTCTTCTCATGATTATATTACGCAAATTTATCTTAATCTATGCTTTTCTCAAAATTTTAGCCAGAAAAATTCGTACATTTGTATGCTGATCATATTATTATTATGGCATCTATATCTAACAATGAATTAAAGAAGATCAAATCCCTTCAGCAGAAGAAGTTTCGTGATGAGACAGGACTCTTTATAGTAGAAGGTGAGAAGATGGTTGACGAAGCTTTGAAATCCGGTTTCAGAATAGAGAAAGTCTTTAGAAAAGAAGAGATCGGGGACGAAGTGATGAGCAGGATATCGGCCCTGTCCTCCCCCTCTCCCTCACTTGCCGTTGTAGCAAAACCGGATGATGTATATGTCGACGATCCATCTGAACTGGAAGGATTGCTTGATATGGGAGGGCTGTTTCTTGCTCTTGATTCCATCAGAGATCCCGGAAATCTTGGAACAATTCTCAGGATAGCCGACTGGTTCGGCATCAAAGCAGTATTTGCTGCAAAAGATACTGTAGATGTCTTCAATCCGAAAGTGGTTCAGGCAACGATGGGAGCTGTCTTCCGTGTAAAGATGCATTATGTGGATCTTCCGGATCTGTCACGCCTTGTCCTTGCCAGAGGCGGATGCATATACGGAACCTTCCTTGATGGAAAGAACATGTATGAACGTACTCTTGACAACGGACTTTCCTCTCCTTCAGTCATTGTTATAGGAAACGAGTCAGAAGGCATATCGGAGGCGATGGCAGAATTGGTTACAGACCGCCTTTATATCCCACCTTATCCTGCCGACGATTCGGGTTCTGAGTCTTTGAACGCAGCCGTAGCAACTGCTGTTACCATTTCTGAGTTCAGACGAAGGATTATGTAAGTGCTTTTATAAATACTTGAAAATAAAACCTTTTAACAAATGTGTTTGCACTTATAACATTTTTGTTAAAAGGTTTATTTATTATAAATACTGTATTTGATGGCTATGATAGTTTGATGATTGTGCCGTCCATTGGTGGCACGGTCACTTCTATGCAGCTTCCCGGATTCAAATACTCAGTAACAGGTATTCCCATCCATTCGAATGCATGTTCCGGAATAGAAATCTTCATTCGGGCTTCTTTGTCAGAGAAGTTAGCAGCCACGAGAACCGTGTGTTCCTCATAGTCTCTGAGGAAGATGTAATGTCTGTTTTTATCGAATCCTTCTGATCCGGCATTACAGTAACAGAGATCGTAAGTCGTTCCGAACTTTATTGCTTTGTCAACAGATGCATAACGAATGCTCTCTGCAAATCTGCAGAATAATTCTGCTTCCTCTCTTTTCAAGCCGCCTTTTACAAGCCGGGAAACATTCAGAGTCTTGTATTCACCAGATGCGATTACCTTTCTGAGTCTACGTATCGATGAAACACTCCACCAATCGAAGATAGTTGTCCTGCCGTCACAACCGCTGAAACCTTCTTCATCCATTCCACACTCCCCTGTTTCCTCTCCGAAATAAATCATGAAAGGAGCAGTATTCAAATATAGTGACACATATAAAGGGGCGAATGTGTTTCTTGCTTCCTTTCCGAAGAATTCCGATGCGAATCTCTGTTCATCGTGATTCTCAAGAAAGTTCAGCATATATGGCTGAAGATCGCCAAGGAACTGCCAGTTGCGGGTAATACCTGTAGCAGACTGCCACAATTCAATCGGCATACCGTTGTCATTGACATTCTTTTCTACGACTGTGCGCAAGGTATCATATAGCCCTGACTTGTCATAGAGGTAGTCAAAGCCGATTTCTCTGATATATTCTCCGTAAAGTTCTTTCTTGTATACCTCAGCAATGAATATGGTTTCAGGATATTTTGCTTTGATCGAAGATATAAGCCATTTGAAGAACTGAGGTGGTACAAGTTCCACCATATCGCAACGGAAACCGTCAACACCTTTTCCTGCCCAGAAATCAATGATATCATACATTTTGTCCCAAGTGGCAGTATGATTGTCTCCATAATTGATCTTGACGGTTTCGTACCAGTCATTGATTCCCGGAGAAGGATTGTAACAGTTGTTTCCTGTAGCCATTGCAGGGCACTCCTCATAAGGCTTCATCCCCTTGGGTACAGGTGTCGGCAAGGTCAGCTTTTCTCCAACATAATAATAGAAATCATTTTCAGCTTTCCAGTGTACGGTCTTGTCATCTTCAGCCCCAAGTACGGGATGGCCGGGCACTGGATTTACTTTGCCGTAATCTCTGGAAACATGATTAGGTACAAAGTCTATGACAAGCTTTAATCCTGCTTCATGAGTCCTCTTTATCAACTGCTCGAATTCGGTCAGTCTATCTTGCGGATTATCAGCAAGATAAGGGTTGACATCATAATAGTCGCATATAGCATAAGGGGAACCGGCTTTTCCTTTTACGAACTGAGGATGGGATGGCATGCATCCATCTTCCGAGGCCTGGGTCGAATGGCGAAGTATTCCTGTATACCATACATGGCTGCAACCGAGCCACTTGATATATTCGAGCGTCTCTTTGTCTATATCGGAAAACTTTCCCGAGCCGTTATCTGCAAGCGAGCCGTTCTTTTTCGGTCTGATCCTGTCATTGCCCCAAATTCTTGGAAGCATCTGATATATGATTGGTTTCTGCATGAGCTTTAATTATTAGCGAGCGCAAAGGTAATCAAATTTCTCGACTTCATGGATAATGCGGCACATGATGTCAACTGCTTCTGTCGGGTATTTTCCATTGGCTGTTTCTCCGCTCAGCATGACTGCACCGACTCTTTGGAATATTGCATTAGCAACGTCGCTTACTTCCGCTCTTGTCGGACGTGGATTTTCTATCATGGTATGAAGCATCTGGGTTGCAATTATTACCATTTTATCTGCTTCATGGCATTTTCTTACCAGTTGTCTCTGCACAACAGGAAGTATTTCAATAGGGATTTCTACACCGAGATCACCCCTTGCAATCATAATCCCGTAGGAATCCTTCAGTATTTCTTCTATGTTGTCTATACCCTGCTGGTTTTCAATCTTAGAAATCAGTCTGATATCGCTTGACGTGTCATGGATTATCCCTTTTATTTCCATAAGGTCTTCTGCTGTGCGTACAAATGAGTGTGCAATGTAATCAAAATGCTGGCTTATCGCCCATCTTACATAACTTATGTCTCTTTCTGTGAGAGCAGGAAGTGAAATATTGACATTTGGCACATTTACATTCTTTCTGCTTCTTACAATACCGGAGTTCATTACTTTTGTAATCAGCCTGGTTTCATCTTTGTCGATTACAAGAAACTCAATCGTGCCGTCATCGACGAGTATCCTTGCTCCTGTCGGTACATCATTGACAAACGTGCTGCAGTTTGTATTAAGATATCTGAAAGAGCTATTGAATCCTGCGTTGTTCCTGAATTCCATCATATCTCCCCTGACTACTCTTATTCCGTCAGGTATATCAGTATCCGTCAGCCTTATTTCCGGTCCTTTAGTATCGATCAGCAACTGAATGTCTTCTGACGCTTCTCTTGCATTGTCAGCAATTCTTTGCGCACCTTCAAGTGTCGAATGGGCAGAATTGATTCTGATTATGTCCATTCCTTTTTCATGCAATGTGCGCAGAAAGGACACATCACAATGATTGTCTGCGATCGTACATATGATTTTTGTTCTCTTATCCATATCAAGTCCGTTTATCGCTGATAATCCAATAATTCTGCCGAAATATCGGAAAGTCAGCTGAATCGGGACTTTGCAAGGATATTATCTGATATGGATTCTTGTCATCGATCCGTCTTTGGAGACTTTATACAAAGCCTGATTGGTATCAGGTGATTTAAGACCGCCAAGAGCTTCAATGTATGGTCCCAGCTTGACATAGTCCATGCATGTCACTTCAAATCCGTCAGGCAGTTCCTGCTTTCCGGAGTACCAGGCTGTCTTCAGGTGGGGCCATCGTGACTTTATCCATCTGGCCAGTCTCATCACTTCAAGAGGTTCTGCATCCCCTCCCATGAAGCAGAAGCATGTGAGTGCCGCTGAATACTTTCCTATAAGATTCGACAGCATCTCTTCATCCATGAGTTCCCCTTCATTGCTCCACAGCCAGGGACTGTGACAGCCTTTGCATCTGTTGGGACAACATGAAATATTGACTGCCAGGCTGATCTCGTCGGGAATCTCCTGGCAGACAATATCATAACTGTAGCACTTGAGCATTCAGATCATTTGTTTTCGTTACGGTGATAGTAACGTCTTGCAGCTTCTTCCTGACGAGCCATCGAGAAGTTGCTGACACGCTTCATATAACCGATTATACGAGTCAGATAATCAATATCTTCACTGTGGCATTCAGGACACTCCTTAAGGTAATGCTTGCTTATATGACCGCACTTGTTGCAGATAGTGTTAGGAATGTTGAATGTAAAGTAGTTACATCCTTCCTGCGCAGCAACTCTGAGCAGCTGTGCGTATTGATCCTTTGAGAGATGCTCCTCCAGATTCAGGTGAAGTGCAGATCCTCCTGTAAGGTGCTCGATGTACTTGCGTCCATGGAGTCGCATCTTGTCGATGATGTTGAGAGATTTGTCTTCGACAATGTAGAAATAGCTGTTGTAGCAGTCTCGAGGAACAGCATATCCGTCTTCCCTATCCCACTTCGCATGCTTCACACCTACGTTCTCAGCAGGAATCATCTCGCAGTTGAAGAGGGTTGTCTTTGTGCGGTACTTCTTATTATACTCCTCGATCAGACCGAGTGTGTCCTGGACGAATTTCACATATTCCGGATTGTCGTTGATCTCGATTCCGAGGAACTCGGCTGCTTCTACAAGACCATTGATACCAACAGTAAGATACTGGCGTCCTATGTTGATGAATCCTGCATCGAACAGAGGAAGCATGCCCTGCTCTTTGAGTGCTTTGAGATTCTCATCATAAGCAAGCTGTACCTTATGTACAAGGTCAACAACCTCTGCAAGATAAAGCATGTAATCCCTTCCGTTCTTTACTGCATACTGGATGCAACGGTTAAGGTTGATGGTAAGAACGCTCTTTGATCCGGTAGATACTCCGCCGGCTCCAAGGGTATAGCTGAAGCCGTTGTCCTGGATCTCGTTGCGAAGACGGCAGCATGAAGCCAGAGAGTCTGCATTGTCACTCATGTATGTGAAGAACGAGTGGCCTTCCGAATACATTTCGGCTGTAAAATCTCCCCATTCCTTGTCCTTTACCTCATTGTTTTCAGTAAGAAGGGCCATTGTCTCGACTGGGAATGTGAGAGGAGTCTTGAGTCTTTCAGCATTGAACCACTTCATGAAGCGCTTCTGGAGCCATGAAAGACCGTTCCAGTCAGGCTTTGATCCGTCCGGGAAGCGGAATTCGCCGAAGATGCTTTCGAAATAATTCTTGTCGTAGTATGATATGTTCCAGAACACAGCCTGGAAGTTACGTGCTCCTGTCGGCTGGTTGATCGAGTACACGATCTGTTCGAAGCAGTCTGTGATGACCTTGTCGATCGTACGCTTCTTGGTCGAATTGTCAGCCTGAGTGTCAGGGTGCTGCCAGTAGTCGAGTCCGTATTCCTTTCCGATGAAGTAGTTCATGTACATAAGGAACTCAGGTGTTGCGCAGGCACCGCTGAGCATGCTTGATACCATGAATACAAGATTTATGAACCCTCCGCAGAATGATTTGAGGTTGGTAGGACCTACCGAGTTGCCGCCGATAGGCTTTGTTCCTTCAAGAAGCCAAGGATACATTGTGATGCTGGCGCAGTAGTTGGCAAGCGATGTCTCGTCGTTCTTGTAGATATGGTGGTTCTTGAGCAGGCGGATATATTTATCAGACATTTCCTTGCCATACATCTTCTTCATTCTGTCGGTAAGGATACGACGGTTAAGTCGGATGAAGTTCTTTTTAGGAAGCTCTCCGATAAGAGTTGCAAGATTCTTCTTCTCGATGTTTGCGTTAGCGTCATACTTGCTTCCTGTAGCAGCGTTCTCAGCCTGACAGTACTG
Source organism: Bacteroidales bacterium (assembly GCA_017506825.1). Classification (GTDB taxonomy): domain Bacteria; phylum Bacteroidota; class Bacteroidia; order Bacteroidales; family UBA932; genus Cryptobacteroides. The sequence continues at coordinate 10,581 of JAFVMQ010000075.1, read as the reverse complement.
GATCAGGAAGTCGAGGTGGTCGCGCACCTCACGGTCTTCCATATGTCTCTGACGATAAAGCATATAAGATTTTGCAACAGCAAAATACTGCTCGGCCATCAGACCTATCTCAACCTGATTCTGGATTTCTTCCACATGCATTCCTTCTGTTATGCGTACATGCGAAAGAATATTGACCAGGTCTTCTTCAGTAGCAAAGCTACCGACTGACAGGAATGCCTTGCGGATGGCATTTTTGATCTTCTCTACTGAGAACGCCTTGCGTTTGCCGTCTCTTTTGATGATTGTAATTTCTGCGCTGCTCATATTTGGTTATTATTTTAGATTTCAAAGTATGAACCGCTAAGGTATTCAATAAATAAGTGCGACAGGACAGCTGTCGCACTTATTTATCAACATAGTTTTTAACAATCAGGCAAGTTGTTGATTATATGCTGGTTACCAGGTCTTTGAAAGCAGAGCCGAAAATCAGATAGCTTGTGTTTCCTCCGATGGTTCCTTCGTTCTGTCCCCATAGGAAAGGCCAGTCGTCATAGTTCTCGAAATGATCAGGATATCTGAACAGGAGACCGGGGGCGACGTTGCCTGGAATGGCTGAGAAGTCAGCACGGTTGTTTCCATAAAAGACCTCTTTAGGGCGAGCTGCACCTACAGCTGCAACCAGTGAGTAGTTGTGGTAAGGATGTCGTCCGAAGAACCATTCCGCTGTCTTGTATGCATGAGCTTTGTCAATTATATCAGGGTAATATTTGCTGGCAAAGCAGACTGTTGTACCGAAATTCAAAGTCATTCCGCCACCGGCCCAGTTTCCACGACCGATCGGAACACCATATGGATTATCTTCTTCAAGACCTTCGATATAATCGCGGTATTTCTCAACATATGGACGAAGCCTGTCCTTATATTCTGCATCCATGTAAGGAATAGCGTCAAGAGCAGTCATCAAGCTGAAATTGACGTTTCTTTCCAAAGACGGCCAAAGCATGGACTCGAATTTTTCAAGATACTGTCTTTCACCGGTCGCTACATAGAGCTGCAGATTTGCGGAAAGGCTGCCTCCGGCATTTCGTCTGCCGTCTTCCTGAGGCTGCTTCTGCATCAGGACAGTAGCTTCCTTAAGTAATCTTCTGGACTGTGCGAGCGCTCTTTCAGAAAGCTCGTCGTTATATCCCTTCAAGGCGCGGCTTGCTGCTGCAAACATCGTTGCGGCACTGAAATCAAGGCTTGGATTCCTGCTTGTAAATGCCCATAGATCGTCCATGACTCCGCTCGAACTTCCGTCTCCGGCTACTTCATACGGACCAAGAGCCGGATTGAATGGAAGTCCGTCAGTCAGCGATGCGGCGTCGCCGAGGTGGTGATAATTGTCCAATACGGAGTTGGAAAGGGTCTGAGCCATATGTCCGATGATTTCGGCCTGAGCAACAAGGTTGAGAGTACCATGTTCGATGAACTGCAGTACATCTGGAATACCGTCCGGACGGTGAAGGTCCACATATCTTTGCTTCTGGCTGATGAATGTCTGATCCCTCTCAGGCTTGAAAAGTTCCCATACCCTAACGAGATTTTCAACCACACTGATATTTGAGTGTGTCTCAATATCAAAGTCACCAGCATCAAAGAAGCCGCCGATATTAAGCCCCGGAATCAGTTCGAGAGCCTTGTATTTCGTATCTGTAGATTCTCCCTGCCAATGCAGGTCGAAATGGTCGGTGTCAGGCGGAGCCTGCCTGTATCCTTCCTTGAACGGTTCCCCATGCCATACACGATAATTTTCATTGACATACATGTGGTTCATATGGATGGGTATCCATATGTCGCTTGTCGCGTCTGTTATCTTGTCGTAGACATTGTCGTTTATGATGAAGTTATTGGTCTTGACATCTCCATACTGTATGTAATAAATGCCAGATTCCGTTACTTCAGAAAAGTCAAAATGCAGATATCTGTACTTGTAGAAGTCTCCCCATAAAGTAGTCTTTCCTGTATATGCAATTGTTTCATTACCATTGTCTTCCACCTTGATAATGGAAGCTTTTGATAAAGTCTTGTCCTTCTTGTCGGTTTCTATTACAGCAATTTTTGGCTGAGTTGTAATATATCCTACTTGCGAGAATCCTATATTAGGTTCGCGGATCCAGTCTGGTACTGCATTCGGTTCCACAGTCCAGGTAATGAGCTTGCCGGTCTTGCCTGCCGGAAGCATGCTTCTGAACACATACCATCCGTTCTGAGCCAACATTCTTCCGTCGAACAGCATGATATCTGCATCAGCAGACTTTATCGTCATCATTCTTTCAGGAGCATCTGGGGCGATTATGAATTCTTTTCCACTTTCAAGAGGAAGAGGGTCCACAAATCTGTTTGTTCCCCTGTCATCATACGTTCTATATCCCTTGAACTGCCTTGGTTTTTCGCTGTTCGGGCGGGTTGTGGTGTTACTTGCAGCATAACGAGGGAATCTGTCCGGACGACCGTCAACAATATATGTCTTTCCCCAATATTGCGAAGGCAGGAATTCCAGATTGAAACCGGCCTTGCCTGCCAATGCTTCCGGAAGAGGATTGTCCAGATACACGGCTATTTCTATTGCCTGACCTTTACCAGTAACCACAATTCTTGAATCGAAGTCATAGTCTTCATATCGGAGCTCCACTTCAATGCTACCGTTTTCGGTATTTACTGTCCTCGAGGTGGTTGAAGGCACAAGATCCCATTGTTCCGGAGTATGGGACAGCCTTACTGCACCGCCTTGTACAGTTCTGACACCGTGGTGGATCACTTCTAGTCCGGAAGTCTTCTCGTCATTGAAGCCACCGTTGAAGAGGTTGCTGTAGACCAGGATATTGACTCCCTGTCTTTCGAAATATTCCGCTTCATTGAGTCTGAGGATTTCGTTATTCCTCTCCGAGTTGCATGATGCAAACAGGATTGATGCAAGTAAAATAAGAACAGGCTTTTTCATGGCAGCATGGATTATTATACTTCAAAAGTACAAAATACCTTGCATCAATGAAAGAGCCTATTCTTTATTTGTCACCTTTGACACAGTGGTGACACTATTTGATACAAAATTTCAAATGATTATTTCGCATCCATTGCCTGACATGCAGTAATTGCAACCATCTTGTAGATGTCGTCAACGGAGCAACCGCGGCTGAGGTCATTTACAGGACGTGCGATACCCTGGAGGATAGGACCGATTGCATCTGCGTTTCCAAGTCTCTGAACGAGCTTATATGCGATATTACCTACCTCGAGGCAAGGGAATACGAGTACGTTTGCATGACCGGCGATTTCTGAACCAGGTGCCTTCTTCTGTCCGACTGAAGGAACGAGGGCTGCATCTGCCTGAAGCTCGCCTTCCACCTTAAGGCTAGGATCAAGCTCGCGCGCAAGCTTGGTAGCTTCGATGACCTTGTCTACAACCTCATGCTTTGCTGAACCCAGTGTCGAGAATGAAAGCATAGCAACCTTAGGATCTGCGAAACCGGCAACGCTTTTTGCTGTCTGAGCTGTACATACTGCAATCTGAGCAAGCTGGGAAGCGTCTGGCATTGGAGTTACTGCAACGTCACCGACAACGAGTACGCCGTCTTCTCCATACTCTGGAGTGTTGGTGATCATGAGCATTGCACCGCTGACGCAGGTAATGCCAGGAGAGCACTTGATGATCTGGAGGGCAGGTCTGAGAGTTTCGCCTGTTGTTGAAAGTGCACCGCTGATCTGACCGTCCGCATCACCGCTCTTGATGATGAGACATCCGAAGTAAAGCGGGTCGAGAACAAGCTGAGCAGCTTTCTCAGGGGTCATACCCTTGTTCTTGCGGAGTTCATAAAGAAGGTTTGCATATTCTGCTGTCTTCTCACTTGTTGCAGGGTCAATGATTGTAGCCTTGTCTATGTTCTTGAGTCCGAGTTTCTCTGCAAGTGCAAAGATCTCGTCCGGATTTCCGATAAGGATGATTTCAGCAATCTCGTCAGCAAGAGCCATGTCCGCTGCTGTAAGAGTACGCTCCTCAAGAGATTCAGGGAGCACGATGCGCTGTTTGTTAGATTTTGCGCGTGCAATGATGCTTTCAATAAGTGACATATTAAAGATAATTTTAGTTTGTTATCAAATTTCGGTCAAAATTAATGAATTATTCTATACCTTTACATGATTTATAAAATAAAACCTGAATTATATGAATAAATTACTGTGCTTTTTTGCGTGTATCGGTCTTGCAGCCTGCACATCTGACCAGACTGCAAATCTTGTTGATCGTATGACACATGATCCCAATGCTACGAACACTGAGACAATCCTCCATGTGTGGAGCTGGAACTTCCCTACCATCGCCGAGAACATGAAGCAGATTGCAGATGCAGGATTCACGATGATCCAGACATCTCCTGTTAACGCATGTTTCAGCCCAGAGGGCGGAAATATCAAGATCCTTGACGAAAAGGAAGGAAACTGGTACCATTATTATCAGCCTACAGACTGGACCATCGGTAACAATATCTTAGGTACAGAGGAGGAGATGAAGGTTATGCTCGACTCTGCGAAGAAGTATGATATCCGTGTGCTTGTGGATGTGCTTCCTAACCATACTGCCTTCAATATCGACCTCGTTACAGACGAGTTCTATGCAGCTGTCGGCGGAAGGGACAAGATGTTCCATACACACGGTCTCGAAGGCATCGTCAACTATAACGACCGTACACAGTGCACACATCAGGGTGTAGGCGGACTTCCTGACGTGAACACCGAAAATCCGCTTTTTCAGAAGTACTACATGGAGTTCGTGAACAAGCTCGTGAATATGGGTGTACGCGGCTTCCGCTATGATACAGCCAAGCATATCGGAGTACATTCTGATCCTCTTGATACTGAAGCAGGAGTAAAGGAGAATGATTTCTGGGATGTCGCTACAGGTCGCAAGGAAGTGCTTGGAGTATCCCTTGCAATCCCATATGACAGCCTTTTCGTATACGGCGAGGTTCTTCAGGACAGAAACGTTCCTGAAGAGGAATATGCAAGCTATTTCGGTCAGACAGCTTCTTCATACGGACATGTTCTACGCGAAGCTCTTGCAAAAAGAAGCGCAAAAGACGTAGACCTTCTCCAGTGGTATCACAGAGCTGCTCCAGAATATCTGACCACATGGGTTGAAAGCCACGACACATACTGCAATGCAAACGAGAGCGCCGGTCTTACAGACGCCCAGATACGTACAGGTTGGGTGTTCCTTACAGCACGTCAGAACGGTACACCACTCTTCTACAGCCGACCTATGAACTCTACAAGAGAGAACTATTTCGGAGACAACCTTCTCGGAGCACGTGGAAACGACGAGTTCTTCCATCCTGAAGTTGTGGCTGTCAACAAGTTCCGTCAGGCAATGGAAGGACAGCTCGAAAATATAGCGATGTCTGAAGATGGCGAAGTCGTTGTCATTAACCGTGGAAACAAAGGTGCCGCAATCATCAATTTCGCCCTTGAAGGCAATGAAGTTGAAATCGCTACAGGTCTTCCTGACGGAGAGTATAAAGACAACGTCTATGGAAAGACATTCAAGGTGGAGAATGGTGTGCTTAAAGGAACAGCATGTCCTGAAACCACATACATAATAGACTGACAGATATTTCCTTAATCACATAATAAACAGAAACTATGAGAAGAATATTCTTTACGGCGTTTGCAGCCATTGTTGTGGCAGCATGTGCTTCAGTCGCATCCGGTGAGGGATGGGTAAAAGTAGAGGGCAACAAATTCGTCGATCCTCAAGGAAATGAGCTGGTCTTCCGCGGACTATGCTTCTCCGATCCTGTTAAGCTTGTAAGTGAAGGTCAGTGGACAGAGCGTCATTTTGCAGAGGCTGCCGACTGGGGAGCAAATGTTGTCCGTTTTGCTGTTCATCCTTCCAATCTCAACGCAATGGGATGGGATCAGACATTCGAGGCAATGGATCAGGGAATCGAATGGGCAAAGAAACATGGTCTGTATGTCATAATGGACTGGCATTCTATCGGTAATCTCAAGGATGAGAAGTACACAAATCCTATGTACGACACTACTCTTGAGGAGACATTCAAGTTCTGGCGTACTGTCGCTCAGCGTTATGCTGATGAGCCGACTGTCGCTCTGTACGAGGTGTTCAATGAGCCTACCGTGACAGGTCCTGATACAGGAGATTGCACATGGGAGGAATGGAAAGGAATCCAGGAACAGATCATTGATACCATCCGTGTATATAATCCGAATGCTGTCTGCCTTTGTGCCGGATTCAATTGGGCATATGACCTTACTCCGGTGGCGTCTGCTCCGATTGCTCGCGAGAATGTGGCATATGTTTCTCATCCGTACCCTATGAAACGTGAGCAGCCTTGGGAGGAGCAGTGGGAAGCAGATTTCGGTTATGTTGCAGATACATATCCTGTGATATGTACCGAGATCGGTTTCTGCCTTGAAAATGAAAAAGGTGCCCATATACCGGTGATTTCGACCGATGTATATGGTCATCATATCACTAAATATTTCGAGAAGAAAGGTATTTCGTTTACAGTATGGTGTTTTGATACCGACTGGTCACCTACTTTGATCGAGGACTGGAACTATACTCCTACGACACAGGGACGTTTCTTCAAGGAATATCTTCAGAAGAAAGCTGCAGAATAATAAGTTGATAAGACACTCAAGATAGGATCAGGTGACTGGTCCTATCTTTTAAGACTAAAAGATGGTAGAGATAATAGATAAACTTGCAACATGGTTCCAGCAGATAGGTGTCTCAGAAAGTATCACCCTTCTGCTTCTTCGTATCTGTATCCTGCTTGCCATGTTCATAGTGGCATTAGTAATTGACAGGATCTGTAGGAAGGCGATAGTTCCTGTGATACGCAAAATCACCACCAGGACAGAATTCAAATGGGATGATTATCTGCTCGGAGATCAGGTGCTCAATGATGTGTGTACATTGATCGCTCCGATAGTCGTCTATATATTGATGTCGTTCGCTTTACCGGATGACAGCATCATGTCATTTGTACTGAAGCTTTGCAGGGTCTATATCATAGCTGTCTTCATGAAGCTCCTGTGTTCTGTCATTTCGTCGCTCTATGCTATGACAAGCGAGCATGACAGACTGAAGAATCGCTCGATGAAGGGCTTCTATCAGATGCTGAAGCTTGCAATCATCTGTATCGGTACCATAATCATCATCAGCACATTGGTAGGTAAAGATCCGATGGTTCTTCTTACCGGATTAGGTGCAGGTACAGCTATACTGATGCTTGTCTTTCAAGACACCATCAAAGGATTTGTCGCCGGCATACAGCTGATAGCCAACGATATGCTGCGTCCGGGAGACTGGATCACCATGCCTAAATACGGCGTTGACGGTGATGTGATGGAAGTTACCCTTACCACAGTGAAAGTACGCAACTGGGACAAGACGATAGTTACCGTACCTCCGTATGCACTCGTGAATGACTCATTCCAGAACTGGAGGGGAATGTTCGACACAGGTGGAAGGCGAATCAAAAGATCCGTCAATATCGACATGAATACTGTCCGCTTTTGTACGAAAGAGGAACTTGAATCATATAAGCAGCAGCCATGGATGGAGGGATTCGAGGCAACAGGCAATGAAGAAGTGAACCTGTATATATTCCGCCATTACATAGAATATTATCTCCGTCACCATCCTAAGGTGAATTCCGAGATGATAATGACAGTACGTCAGCTTCAGCCGACCGCACAGGGTATGCCGGTCGAATTATACTTCTTCTCAGCAGATACAAGATGGCTTAAGTATGAACATCTTCAGGCTGAGGTCTTCGACCACGTTCTTGCCATGCTCCATAAATTCGGACTTAAGGCATTCCAGAGCCCTACCGGAATGGATATTCAGAAGTCTCTCAGCTGATTCTGATGAAATGACAGAAAGCCTCCTATATGTAATTCTTCTGGCGGCAGGTGCCAGCTTCGTTCAGAGAACCATCGGTTTCGGGTTCGGCATATTCATAATGACCGCCCTCCCCTTCCTTATGCCCTCATATGGCGAGGCTGTAACACTTTCCGGTCTGCTTTCCTTGACCTCTGCAACAGTAGTGATGGTCAAGTACATAAAGTATGTCACTTGGAAAAGGTTGCTGCCTATTGTAGCTGCATTTGCGGTATTCTCGACAATAGCGATATACCTGCTTGACAAGATAGAAGGAAGGACCATGAGGATAATTCTCGGTGTGATGCTGATAATCCTGAGCCTTTATTTCTGCTTCTTCAAGAAAAAGATCCAGAAGTTTATACGGCCTACAGCAGGATGGCAGCTCGGCACCGGCACAGCGAGCGGAATAATGGGAGGACTTTTCGGCATGCATGGTCCTCCGGTGGTCCTGTATCTGATTTCATCAGAGCCGGACAAGGACCATTATATGGGAATGATACAGACTTATGCAGTTATCACAAATGTAGCGATGCTGGTCGTACGTGCTTTCAACGGATATCTGACCCCTGCAGTCGGAAATACATTTGCATATGCTCTCGGAGGACTGGTTATCGGCGTTCTTGCCGGAAACTGGGCATACAGACATATACCGAACAAAACATTCACATACGTTGTATATTCCTACATAGGTATCAGCGGACTGATAATTCTTCTTACAAGCCTTTATGGAAATTGATGACAGAACAGGTGTCGCTTCCTGCCTACGAGACGATATAAGTAAATACTTTTGATTATGAAATGAATTCTTATAGACATAATCATTTAGACATGAAGTATTTCCTCCTTTGTGGATCAAACTTCTCTATTGCATACCTAAGCATTGTTCTCGGCATCTTTAACCTGTTTCTTTCAAGGAATCCTACCAGGAGGTTTTCGTCACGTTTGCCCACTTCACGAAGCATCCAGCCGATCGCCTTCTGCATCAGATCATGTTTTGCATTCAGCAGTTTCTCTGCTAATGCAACAGTGTCACCATAACATCCGTTTCTTATTAACATGAGAGTAGAGACTACAGCTATCCTCTGTTCCCACATATTGGCGGATCCTGCAAGATTGTACAGTACTTCCCTATTCTCTGAGCTTACAAGATAACTGCCAAGGATATAAGGTGCCGACAAATCGACAAGATCCCAGTTGTTGATTCCTTTCATATGGTTAAGATAGAACACTACTGCATCATCGGGGGAAGACTTATATTTCTCAATCAGTATCAGCAGTGCACATAGGCGGACTTCGTGCCATTCACTTTCAAGCAGCATCTCAAGAACTTCATATGGCATTTCCTTATGTCGTTTTGCTACCTTACGTGTATCTGGAACAATCACCCCTATGAATTTGTCCCCTTCACCATACTCCCCTTTACCTGTCTTGAAGAATTTAGGCAGAACAGCTTTCTTTTCATCGTCAGAGCAGTCCATCAGTTCTGAAATGATTTGTGAGTACATCTTGGCGCTCTTCAGCAATGAAGATGACAGGTGACAATATCCGTCGGGATTCTTCAGCAGATATTGCTGATGGTATTCTTCTCCTTTATAGAAGCAATCGAGCGGAAGTATTTCTACTGCCAGGGGTTTGTCATATCCGGATTGGATTTCCTGAAAGACTTCATTTACAGATTCTTTGTCCGCTTCATTCATATAATAAATTCCGGTACGATACCTTGTACCGCAGTCATCTCCTTGACGATTCTTAAGAAGCGGATCTATGGATCTGAAGAATAGACGGCATAGTGTCTTCAACGAAATCACATAACTATCGAAAGACACCTTTACACATTCTACATGACCGGTCTGATCTGTATAGACCTGCTGATAGGTCGGATTATCAACTACGCCATTCGCATAGCCGACCTCTGATTCAAGAACACCATGAAATTGACTCATGTAATGCTGTGTCCCCCAGAAGCAACCTCCTGCAAAATAAATCACATTCATTCTCATTATGATTATAATCAGATAAAGGTATTATATTTTTCCGAGTTATCCATAAAAATATGGTATTCATCAAAAGTTCAGCATTTTAATGATCCAGCGATAATTATCTTGCTATTCCAATTTAAATCGGATATCTTTACACAAATAAATCTCAATTCATTTAAATAGTATGAATAATATAGTTAGACTTCTGGGACTAAGCCTCTGCTTATGTTTTGCTGCATGCAGCAATCCTTCGCATATAGATTTCACTGACACCGTTGCTGAAGCTTTATCAGACAATGGCAAGATAAACATAGACAATCTTGCCTGGACACGTGAGCCTGCATCCTTTACTGTCAATGCAGATACAATAACCATTACGACTTCTCCTCATACCGACCTATGGCAGCGTACATACTATCATTTCCGCAACGACAACGCACCTGTATTCCAGATGCAGACAAGAGAGAAGTATTTCAGCTTCGTAGTCAAGACCGATTTCACTCAGAGTCATCACAGATTCGATCAGTGCGGAATCGTGATGTATCTTGACAGCGAGAACTGGCTGAAAGGATCAGTCGAATACGAGAACGAGCACTTCCAGCATCTCGGTAGCGTAGTCACAAACAACGGCTATTCAGATTGGGCCACAACTGCAATTCCAGCCGATGT
>JAFVMQ010000074.1 GCA_017506825.1 Bacteroidales bacterium | reverse complement strand
TTTTACAACTGGTGGAGCAAAGTTACGGATGAGCCATGGATATGCATCGTCTGCAACATTGATGGAACCCTGAAGCATGGCGAACTGGTCGGCATTCTGGGTCATATAATATGCGCATACACCCGGAAGCACCACGATGAATGGAATGAGGAGCTTGAGGAAACCTGCGAATACCAGACCCTTCTGAGCTTCATTGACGCTTTTTGCAGCAAGTCCTTTCTGAATGATGTACTGGTTAAAGCCCCAGTAACCGAGATTGGTGAGCCATACCGCACCTACCACAGCAACTATACCTGGTACATTTGCAAATGCGCTCGGATTGTGCGACTGCTGGATCACCAGATGGAAGTGGGTATCCTTTGCGTATTCACCTGTAGTAAGGGTAGTATATACATTTCTGAGTCCCTCTATTGCAGCTCCGTCACCAGCCGCCTTGAGAGCAAAGAAAGCAGTGATGAGACCGCCTCCGACAAGGAAAAATACCTGCATCACGTCAGTCCATGCAACCGATGCCAGACCTCCGTAGATTGAGTAGATACCGGCAACAATGAACAGGAACACAACTATGATCATCCTCATGGAGATCATAGTCTCTCCTATTGACACATAGACTCCCTGAAGTCCGAGAATCTGCTCGATTGCAAGAGCTCCGAGCCATGCAACGGAAGTAAGGTTGACAAATATGTAAAGAAAAAGCCAAAGTACTGAAAAAGCGAGACCCACTCCGTCGCTGTACCTCTCTCTGAGGAACTGAGGAATGGTGAAGATCTTCTGTTTAAGCATCACCGGTAGCAGGAATTTACCGATAACGATAAGAGTCACAGCCGCCATAATCTCATAAGCTGCAGTTGCTATACCATCTCGGAATCCTGTTCCGGACATACCGATGAATTGTTCGGCAGAGATGTTTGCGGCAATCAGGGAGGCACCGACCGCCCACCATGTCAATGTGTTTCCGGCAAGGAAGTAGTCGTTTGCACTTTTTTCCTTACCCTTCTTTGTACGACCGAGAAAAAGACCGAGGGCAACAAGAACGATAAGATAGGTAACTAAAATGACAAGGTCCACTGTCTTGAATCCCGAAGCACCGATGGCGCTGCCGAGGTCGATCGACCTCATGGTTTCGCCGAATTGCTGTACAAAATTCATGTTATTGGTTATTTGGTTATTTGTTTATTTAGCGAATTAAAAATCTATTGTATTGTAAAATTTCCCTATATAAGATTTTAAAAAGAGATCACAGAACGTGGTGTTTCAAAGTTAAGCAAGTCTTGTTAACATTACAAGTTTTTAAGCATTTTTTAATCACTCGTTCCGACTGGAAACAACTTGATAAAGAAGGCTCCGAATCGTACAAACCCGTACTGATTCGGAGCCTTCTTTATCAAATTGTCAACTCGTAGGTCACAATATGCCTGCTTTTCACAAAGTCGACATAATGCAATACTTAAAATATACCTTGAGTATCACTGATTTCTTCACGTGTCAATCCAACAAACAGGTCAGGTGTCTCTGAGAAATCTATTGTAAAAATACGTTTTTTATAAGACGCATCTGTCTTCTCTACATCCGACATTTCTTCCCCACTTTGTAACCACGATTCATAAGCAATCTTTGCCATTTGTTCTGTAGGATAAACATAATCTATGATAGCTTTTACACAGATTTCCTTTTCGAAAGTCAAAGTCAGAACATATACTATCTCAAAATCTTCCACTTCTTCAACTTTCTTCATATACAAATTATCAGCCTCTTCCGAAAGACCTTCTGGCAAACCAAGCAGGAACTCCAAATAATTATTGTAGTTTTTTCCACCACCGCTTTCATCTTTTTCACAAGCCACAAATGCCATAGACATAGCTATCACGGCAACTAATAAAGATAATACTTTTTTCATAGTTGAATAATTTCTGGGGAGGTTCTATGAATTACTTTAACACCAACGGACAGTCAGAACCTCATTAAAGGCTATCGTTAATGCTTTATCGTCAGAACAAATTCGGCAAAACTTTTTAAAGTCTCTCGAGCTTCACAGTGAAGTGACGCATGAGTTCTGTTTCCCATACGATCTTCACACCACGTGTGATCTCATGACGACGGTCGTAAACGTTCTTGAGAGCTGCTGCAATGACATCCATGTGGTTGTTTGTGTACACACGGCGTGCGATGCAGAGACGGAGAAGGTCGAGTCCGCCAAAACGGTTCTCACGGGTAACAGGGTCACGGTCAGCAAGGATGTAACCGATCTCGCAGCCACGGACACCTGCCTCGATATAAAGTTCGATTGCAAGAGTCTGAGCAGGGAACTCTTCCTTAGGAATCTGATCGAGAACTCTGTCAGCATCAACGAAGATGGCGTGACCACCTACAGGACGCTGGTAAGGGATACCGTACTCGTCAAGCTTTGCAGCAAGATACTGAACCTGCTTGATACGTGTCTCGATAGTCTCGAGCTCAGTATTCTCATCGAGACCAACTGCAAGAGCAGCCATGTCACGACCGTTCATACCACCATAGGTAAGGAAGCCCTCGAACGGGATACAGAATCTCTTTGCACCCTCGTACCAGTCCTCATGACGGGTAGCGATGAAACCACCCATGTTTACGAGACCATCCTTCTTTGAAGACATTGTCATACCGTCAGCATAAGAGAACATCTCCTTGCAGATCTCCTTGATAGACTTGTCTGCATATCCTTCCTCACGTGTGCGGATGAAGTATGCGTTTTCAACGAAACGAGCAGAGTCGAAAATCACTCTCTTGCCGTACTTGTCAGCGATTGCGCGTACCTCGCGGAGGTTCTGCATTGATACAGGCTGTCCTCCTGCAGTGTTGTTTGTAACTGTAACGATTATGAACGGAACAAGATCAGCATTCTCTGCGAGAACCTTCTCAAGCTTCTTAGGATCGACATTGCCTTTGAAAGGAACCTCAAGCTGAGTGTCCTTCGCCTCGTCTACAGTGCAGTCAACAGCGAATGCTTTGCGGCTTTCGATATGACCTTTTGTCGTGTCGAAATGTGAGTTACCCGGAACGATTGCACCGGCTGAAACAAGGTGGCTGAAGAGGACGTTCTCTGCGGCACGGCCCTGGTGGGTAGGGATCACATACTCGAAACCTGTAATCCTTGTGATAGTCTCCTTAAGCTGGAAGAAAGATGAAGAACCGGCATAGCTCTCGTCTCCCATCATCATTGCAGCCCACTGACGGTCGCTCATTGCACCTGTACCTGAGTCAGTAAGACAGTCGATATAAACCTGGTCTGACTTAAGCTGAAAGAGGTTGTAGTCTGCTTCCTTGATCCACTGTTCGCGCTCCTCGCGTGTGCTCTTGCGAAGAGGCTCCACCATTTTGATCTTGTACGATTCTGCAAAAGGTAATTCCATGATATTGGTATTTTTAGGGTATTAATATGTAAATTTATAATGTTCTGTAAGTGAGTTTTCTGATGCTGTAGAAATGACTGTCATATCAGTAACTCGTTCTTTCGCATCAAAACTATATGAGAAATAATAAGAGGCTTCTTCTGATACGATACTCTTTACCAGTTTTCCACTATATAGACCTTCTAACTTCAAAGTGCCAAGAAAACTGAACATACTCTCGATATTGACAATATTGTTGATATCTATGCTGTACCCATTATCATAAGAAGTATATTCCAATGTTAAGGTCCTGCCATCCATATCCTGGATTTCCGTAAAATTGCCGTTTACTACCGTAGTATGAAGCTCACGAACGATTCCATCATAAAAATCCACATTCATCTGCTTAAGATATCCGTATGAAGAATAGAGGCATGTCATGCGACGCTCGGATGAAACAATATTCTTAGGTGCTCCTGATCCATCAAGATCAATAATGAATCCTTCACCTTTAGAAAGAATTGTTATTGACTCAGGAGCATATTTGAATTCTGTAACAATATTATTGTTGTTGGAATTCTTGATTGTATTCAGCCTTCCTTCCGAATCATAAGAATAAGAATAACTATATGTCTGGTTTCCTCCTCGAAAACACTCCACCTTCTTCACAACCTTCGAAACCTTAGGGGCTTCTTCTTTCTTGCAGCCGCAAAGCACAGCAAGAATACATGCAATTGTCAAAAATTTCTTAAACATAAGTCCACTTTTATATTAACATCCTGCAAATGTACAAAGATTTTGTATTAAGACAACATCATTTTCCGACATTCGCAGGAACTATCCTGGCAGCAAAACCTCCGCCCGGAGCCATTTTGACAACAAGTTTCTTGTCTGCCGGAAGGGAAATGTTTTCCTTACGGTAATCACGAGCTGTCCTATATGCATTCGCTCCATCCCTGTAAAGTTCGACCTCATACTCCCCTTCCGGAAGGAAAGAAAGGTCAAGAACCATCGATCTTGCGTCCCAATCCGTCATGGCACCAACATACCACACATTTCCGCTTCTGCGAGCCATGGCGATATAATCACCTACCTTTCCGTCAAGACCCCGGGTTTCATCCCATACGGTAGGAATAGCTGCAATAAACTCAGCACATTCCTTCTCCTGCATATAGTTGGACGGAGAGTCACAAAGCATGTTGAGAGGAGAATCGAAAACAACATACTCGGCAAGCTGACGGCAACGTGTGCCCTGGCTCATCGGTTCAGAGTAGCAAGGATGATAATTCGACATGGTGGCGTTTCTCATCGCTCCTTGAGTATAATCCATAGGACCTGCCATCATTCTGATGAACGGCACTGTTACGTCATATGTAACCTGATCTACCGACGCCGGACTCCACTTCATCTGCTCAAGACCATGCACACCTTCATAATTGACCACATTCGGATATGTCCTATGAAGTCCCGTAGGCTTGTATGTACCGTGGAAATCCACCATCATATGGTATTTCGCCGCAGTTTCCGCAGCCCTCCTATGGAAATCCACCATCTGCTGGTCATCCCTATCCATGAAATCGATCTTGAATCCCTTTATTCCCATCTTGGAATAATGACTGCATATCTCTTCCATGTCCCTGTCGAAGGCAATGTATCCGGCCCAAAGAATCAAGCCTACTCCCTTGTTGTCAGCATATGCTACCAGCTCTTCGAGATTGATTTCCGGCACAACCTTGAACATGTCTGCAGCACCTGTCACAGACCAACCCTCATCGAGAATGACATACTCAATTCCATATTCCGATGCAAAGTCAATATAATATTTATATGTGTCATTATTTATACCTGATCTGAAATCCACTCCTCGTATGTTCCAGTCGTTCCACCAGTCCCAGGCAACCTTTCCAGGCTTCACCCACGACCAGTCTGCATCCGGATCTGACGGAGATGCGAGCCTGTAGACCATATCATTATCCGCCATACGGACATCATTCTCGGAAACAGCCACTATCCTCCATGGGAAGGACTCTCCTCCTTCGCATTCTGCAATATAGCCTTTTCTTGAGCTCACCTCCATCTGAAGGTTATTATGTCCGCCTTGAACAGTCTTGTCAGGATAAGGCGCAAATATTGCATCAATATTCTCCTTTCCTTTACGATTATAAAGATACATTCCCGGATAATCCATCAGATCGGCCTCGGTTATGAGGATCTTCTTTCCGGATGGACCGTCTACCATCAAAGGCAAAAATGCAAGTCTGTCCTTATTCCACTCCGAAATCCTTGTATATGAATACTGGTTTTCAAACGAATTGTAGAACTGGCTGTCCAGAGTCTCCGTATGCTGGCACACATAAGCCGCCCACATGTTCCAATCCTGAGCAAAATTGAATTTTGCCATTTCCTGCTCTACATTGTATGCGGTCTTGATCTTGGAAACGAACCGATAAGCCATTCCGTCATCATATGCCCTGAAAATGACAGAAAATTTCTTGAAATCAAGCGTGAGTTCATTGTATTCATCCTTTACCTGAGCCTTTTTATAGACTACGGTCGGGATCGTCTGGTTCACATATCTCCTGCTCGCCTTCCTTACCGGCTGCACTCCCCCGAATACAGTTCCGTCGGTAAGATACATACCTATAGGAGACTTGTCCATCAGAAGGTCATTTTCGTGGGAAAGAGTATAAGAAATACCGTCACCGGCCTCTACTGACACCTTCAGCTTTCCGTCAGGAGACGTCAATTCATAAGTCTTTGAAGCAGCAGAAACGGAAAATGCCGCAAACACTGCTGCAGCGATCAACACCAAGCGTTTCATAATGAGTATCATTTAAAATATCTGTTATTCAACCAATAAGCATATAAGGGATCTGTAAAGCTTACCTTTCCGTCCCTGATGCAGACCATACCTCTTTCCAGCAATGCAGCCTTCGAACGCGAAGCTGACGTTGCGGAAGTGATATGGTGTCTGTGGAGGACTTCCGAAGTGCTGATTATGCTTTCGCCGGCAAGGACTGCGTGGAGATAGCACAACTGCTGAGACGTAAGGGATTCGGTAAGATTTTCGAAGACAAGCCCCATCTGATCGACTATGGAAGAATGGGATGCAGTAACGACGTCACGCGAACATACGACCGAAGTCCCCATCCATGACAGATGGGCTATCTGCTGGATGTAGAAAGGATGATTGTCCGCAAGATCTATGATCAATTCCGCCATCTCATCATCAAGATACTTACCGCTGTCTGCAAACCTGTCGCGCAGAGATGTAACGGTATCCTTCCTGCCGATCATGGATAGACGGATCAGCTTTCCGTATTTCAAAACAGGCGTCTTGCTGATGAATTTCTCGAAAAAAGCATTGGGAGCGCCACAGATGCAGTACGTCACCTTACTATCTGTTCCCCAAATATCATTTATGCGACTTGCAAAAGTATCCGGATCATTGAACAATGAAACAGAATGGAAATCGTCGACGCAGACCACAAACCTATAGTCTTTATCTGCTGCAACAACAGAGGGAAGCTTCAGCAGGAAGTCTTGATTCTTCCTTATCTCTTCCCAGTCAAACTCTATGGCAAGGTCATCTGTGGAGTCAGACTTGAACCCTACTTTCGGGTGAATATCCGGGAAATATCTTCTGACATTTTCGCTTACCTCGGACTGGCTGGAAGAGACTGCTCTCAAGACAGACTGGACCAGAAGTTCATAGAATCTTTCTTCATTCCGGACAGTAGAAAGAGAGAGGTAGACCAACTTAAGATTCCTTTCTTTTCTGACAGCATCTTTGTATGCCTGACGGACCAAAGAAGACTTTCCCCAGCCTTGCGGAGCTACGATTGCAGCATTGGTCTGGAGCAGAAAATGGTCAGAAAGGTGCCTGACTTCCTCTTTTCTACCGATAAATAATTGACCCTCAACAGGTTTACTATACTCAAAAAGCTTTGACATGGTAAAAACACTCAATTTTCAACAAATGTAATACAATTTATGTATTTACACAAATTGTAAATCAAATTTTGTAAACCATTCTAATTCAAACCCATTTTATCCTTCATATTGCGAAGAATATCGAATGCCTGAAGGGGAGTAAGGTTGTTAAGGTCGACAGAATCGAGGTCTTCCTTAAGAGAAGACAGGAGAGGATCCTCCAATTGGAAGAACGAAAGCTGCAGCGAACCGTCGCTTTCAACACGTCCTTCCTTCACATTGTACGGCTTGACCGTGCGCTTTCTTCGGGAGGTTTCCACTCCACTTCCATCTCTGGCAACAGAGATGTTTCCATGACCTCCGGACTCAAGAGAAGCAAGTGTTTTTTCAGCCGAATCAAGAACCTGTTTAGGCATGCCTGCCATTCTTGCGACATGAAGACCGAAGCTGTGGGCAACACCACCTTCCATGAGCTTGCGCAGGAAGATGACATTCTTTCCAACCTCCTTGACTGCGATATGGAAATTCTTCACACGCGGATAGAGTTCCTCAAGATCATTGAGTTCATGGTAATGGGTTGCAAAGAGGGTCTTGGCACCCTCACCGTATTCATGGACATATTCAACTATGGCACGAGCGATAGACATTCCGTCATAAGTGGACGTTCCGCGACCTATTTCATCAAGAAGGACAAGGGAGCGTGACGATAGATTGTGAAGGATCATCGAAGTTTCGAGCATTTCCACCATGAATGTGGATTCTCCACGGGAAATATTGTCCGAGGCACCGACGCGGGTGAATATCTTGTCGCAATATCCGAGCTCCGCTGACTCCGCGGGTACGAATGAACCGACCTGAGCCATCAGCACGATCAGAGCCGTCTGACGAAGAAGGGCTGATTTACCAGCCATGTTCGGACCTGTGAGGATTATTATCTGCTGGGTTGCGTTATCAAGGAAAATGTCGTTCGGAACGAATTCCTCCCCTGCCGGCATCATGGTCTCGATGACGGGATGGCGGCCTTTCTTTATATCAAGGACTTTGCCTTGATTCATCTTCGGACGGCAATAGCGGTTTGTGACGGCAAGATCGGCAAAGCCGGAAAGAACATCCAGACGCGCAAGGATGCGGCAGTTCTTCTGGATTGCGGATATATTGTCCTGGATCTTTGACACCAGTTCCGCATAAATCCGGGTTTCAAGCATATAAATACGCTCTTCCGCTCCAAGTATCTTCTGCTCGTATTCTTTCAGTTCCTGGGTTATGTACCTTTCGGCATTGACAAGAGTCTGCTTGCGTATCCATTCTTCCGGAACCTTGTCCTTGTGGGTGTTCCTTACTTCGAGATAATAACCGAAAACCGAATTATATCCGATCTTGAGAGACGGAATACCTGTAACCTCTGTCTCGCGCTCCTGTATCTTGAGAAGATAATCCTTACCGTTACGGGCAATGTCTCTCAGTTCGTCGAGTTCTGCCGATACGCCGGGAGCTATCACATCTCCTTTTCCTACAGCAGCAGCTGTCTCCGGATGCATGGTCTTTCCAAGATAGTCGAGAAGTTCCTGACAGTCCGAGATCGACCCCATCATATGCTCGAGAGCCTCGACACCTTTTCCTGAACAGAGTTTCATTATAGGATCCGTCTGACTGAGTCCTCTCCGGAGCTGCATGACTTCACGAGGCATTATCTTGCCTGCAGCAGCTCTGGAAATTATTCTTTCGAGGTCTCCGATATCGGCAATCATTGCCTGAAGACGTATAAGATCATCCCTGTTTTCTGTAAAATACTGCACCACAGAATGTCTTGCATCCAGTTCTTCAAGATCCATCACAGGCATTGAAAGCCATGTTCTGAGCATTCTGGCACCCATCGGCGACGAACATCTGTCCATCACCTCAATGAGAGAGGTTCCCTCCTTACCTGCTGTAGATGCGAAGATTTCGAGATTTCTGAATGTAAAATGATCCATCCAGACAAAAGAACCTTCGTCTATTCTGGAGATCGAGCAGATGTTTGACAGTCCGGAATGCTGGGTCTGCTCAAGATATATGAGAAGAGCACCGGCTGAAGTGATTCCAAGAGGGAAACTGTCTATTGCAAATCCCTTGAGGGAATCCACCTTCAGCTGTCTTTTGAGTTTTTCGACGGAATTGTCGTATATGAAGGCCCATTCTTCGAGGGTAGATATGTAATAATGGTCGCCGTAACGTTCTCTTACACCTTTTTCATATCCTCTCGGAACGAGAAGTTCCTTTGGTGCAAAGGAACCGAGAAGGGTTCCTATATAATCGAGGGAACCCTCTGCCACCTGAAAGGAACCTGTAGAAACATCAAGGAATGCAGCTCCGCAACTGTCTTTATGGAAGGTGAGACCTGCTATATAATTGTGCTCCTTCTGCTCAAGAAGCTGTTCATTGAAGGCTATACCCGGAGTAACCAGTTCGGTAACTCCTCTCTTCACTATGTTCTTGGTAAGTTTAGGGTCTTCAAGCTGGTCGCACACTGCTACCTTATAGCCGGAACGTACAAGCCTGGGAAGATAAGTTTCTAACGAGTGGTAAGGAAATCCGGCCATAGGAATAGCGCCAGGCACAGCACTTGAGCGCTTCGTCAGAACTATTCCGAGAACCTTGCTGGCTATAAGCGCATCGTCTCCGTATGTTTCGTAGAAGTCACCACATCTGAACAGCAGCACTGCTTCAGGATAATCAGCCTTGAAAGCAAAATACTGCTTCATCATAGGGGTTTCTGTCGGTCTTTTCTCTGCCATAGATAGTCATTATAATCAGGCAAATTTACTTAAATTTTTAGATTATTGCTAACTTTGTAAATTGCAATGAAAAGGGTGCTTATCATATCGTATTATTGGCCGCCTACCGGGGGATCGGGAGTGCAGAGATGGGTGAAATTCGCCAAGTATCTGCCTTCAGAGGGTTGGCAGCCTGTAATCTATACCCCTGAAAATCCTGAACAACTAGCAGTGGACCATAGTCTTGAGAAAGAACTGCCTGAAGATCTTGAAGTCATCAAGACCCATATAACCGAACCTTACGAACTCTACAAGAAATTCCTGCGCAGGTCAGGACACAGCAAGGAGGCAGTAGAGGTCAATCCGGTAAATGCTCAGGACAAGTCCTTCGTCCAGAAGGCGGCTATGTGGGTAAGAGGGAACCTTTTCCGTCCTGATCCCCGCTGTCTTTGGATCAATCCTTCTGTAAGATATCTCAAGAAATATCTCAAAGACCATCCTGTAGACCTTATTGTCAGCACAGGTCCTCCTCAGTCCATGCATATGATAGGACGTAAACTGGCAGCACAGACCGGTCTTCCGTGGATTGCTGACTTCCGTGACCCGTGGACAAAGATCTTTTATTTCAAGCACCTTTCGATGACAAAGGCTACAGAAAAGTGGCATATGAAGATGGAGAAGAAGGTGCTTGACGAAGCGGATGCCGTGGTTGCCGTATCCCCTCTTGTCCGGAAGGATTTCCAGGAGATGACACAGACTCCTGTCGAGCTGATAACAAACGGTTTCGATGAATGCGATTTCCCTGATAAAAGACCAGGGATGGCATCTTCTGATTTTATAATCACCCATACAGGTCTGTTTGCTGCAGACGGCAATCCGACTGTTCTTTGGGATGTTCTTTCAGAGAAATGCTCAAAAGACTCCGAATTCAGCAGAGATCTCAAAATCAAGCTCATAGGTAAAACAGATGATCAGATCATATCTGCAGTTGAAGACTGCGGACTGAAGAAAAACCTGGTCAACATGGGGTATCAGCCGCATGCAGTCGCAATCGACGAACAGAGGAATGCATCGGTTCTTATCCTCCCTTTGAGGAAAGAGCCTGAATATAAGGCCGTACTGCCGGGCAAGCTCTTTGAGTATATGGCATCAGGTCGTCCTATCCTCGGAATAGGACAAAGAGACGGAGCTATGTCCATGATACTCGGACAGACAAAAACCGGAAAGGTTCTTGACTGGAATGACAGAAAAGAGATGGCCGGTTATATCGACGAGTGCTGGGAAAAGCATAAGACAGGGGCGCTTACAACCGAAGGCGCAGACATATCGCGGTTCACCCGCCGCAACCTTACCCGTCAGATGGCGGAATTATTTGAAAAAGTGACAAAGAAACAATAATTGTATATGAAGAAGGAAGTGTTGAAGAAGATTCTGGTATATGCAGGCATCATCCTGCTATTTGCAGTCATAGCATATGGTTTCGTACCGCAGGTGCTGAGCGGCAAGATTGTGAACCAAAGCGATATAGCATCATGGAAAGGTATGGCAAACGAAGCCATGACACATAATGCCGCCCATCCTGAAGATCCGACCGCATGGACAAATTCGATGTTCGGAGGCATGCCTACCACTGCGACAATCGACGATTTCGACGGTGACTGGACGGATTATATCTACGATTTCCTTCTTACCGGTCGAAGACCTGCGACTTATCTGTTCATTGCCTTAGTGGGTGCCTTCCTGCTCATGCTGTCGATGGGTATGAACGGCATTGTAGCTGTTGCAGGAGCCATTGCCATTGCCTTCTGTTCATATAACATGCAGATTATCCAGGTCGGTCACAACACTAAAATGCAGGCCATAGCATATTTCCCTTGGGTTCTGGCGGGAGTGATCTATACTTATAAATCAGCTTTGGGCAACAGAAAATGGCTGACAAAAACCATTCTCGGATCTACATTGTTCGCTTTTGCCCTAAGCATGCAGATAAAGGCAAACCATGTCCAGATCACATATTATCTGGCTATTGTGATATTCATTTATGCGGCAGCTCTTCTGATAAGCCT
This sequence comes from Bacteroidales bacterium, assembly GCA_017506825.1. Taxonomy (GTDB): domain Bacteria; phylum Bacteroidota; class Bacteroidia; order Bacteroidales; family UBA932; genus Cryptobacteroides. Next base: position 1,040 of record JAFVMQ010000074.1, on the reverse strand, counting down.
GTGTACTGATAAGGAGAAACGAGCTAAACTCGGACGGTTCTTCGCTGCATCGGCTTTACTTCTTGTAATAGGATGCATCGGCATTGCGACAAATGCAAACAAGCTCATCCCAACCTATGAATATACTCCTTATACCATGCGAGGCGGCTCGGAACTCTCCGGAAGCGGCACAGGTCATAATGAAAAAGGACTGGATCTTGATTATGCCACCGCATGGTCATACGGCATAGAAGAAATGCCTAACCTGCTGATTCCCAACTTCAACGGAGGATCGTCTTCCGGCGAACTCGCTATGGATTCGGAAACAGGAAAACTACTGAAAAGAGCAGGACAGCCGAATCTTCGTCAGACAATGAAGGGTCTTCCTCTCTATTGGGGACCGCAGCCGTTCACAGCCGGTCCGATGTACATGGGCGCGATAACTGTCTTCCTTTTCGTTCTTGGTCTATGTCTTGTCAAAGGTCGTGAAAAATGGTGGATGGTGACAGCAACCGTCATTGCAGTACTTCTGGCATGGGGAAGCCATTTCATGTGGTTTACAAAGCTCTGGTTCGATTATGCTCCTTTCTACAATAAGTTCAGGACAGTGTCGATGGCTCTTGTCGTGCTTCAGGTGACTCTTCCTCTACTCGGTTTCTATGTTCTCGACAGGATAATCAAGGAGAAATATGAGAAGAAACAGGTGATGAAAGCAGGATATATCTCTTATGCGGTTACTGCGGGATTCTGTCTGTTATGCGTACTTGTTCCCGGACTTGCCGGTTCATTCTCCGGTGCTGCAGATGCTGGTCAGCCCGATATACTTGTAGAAGCTCTTGCAGCTGACAGAAGAATGCTTCTGGTTAAGGATGCTCTTCGTTCCCTAATACTTATCACTGTCGCTTTCGCTCTGATAATCTGGGCATTCCGCAATGTCAAGATAGATGCCATCGGAAAGGAAGGATCCTTCGTGCGCAAGGGAAGGCTTACAATCGTTGCTTTTGCGATGATCATGCTTGTGTGGCTTGATCTGTTTTCAGTCGGCAAACGTTATCTTAACA
>JAFVMQ010000073.1 GCA_017506825.1 Bacteroidales bacterium | reverse complement strand
GATACGTTTTCGAGATTCTTTTCCTTGATGGCTTTTAAAGCGCATTCCGGGGATTTGATGTCAGGCTGACCAAGGTTAAGATGGTATACTTTAACGCCTTGTTTCTTTGCTGCGTCTGCCAGGGGAACGAGTTTTCTGATGGCTGAGGCAGGCATTGCCTGAGCTTTGTTGGAAATAGTTGCCATGTTTGATGTTGTTTTTTGTTCGTCGGGTGCAAAGATACTACATTTTTAAGGAAACTCTCCTGCGAATTTATTATCTTTGTGCCCGACTTGACAAATTCACTTCCTATGGCGGTTTTCAGAGAAAGAGCTCTAAATGAGGCTGCGTCCCATCAGACTGGACGTTTTTATTTTGAGAATGGACCTGTGTCCGGCTATTTCGGGCAGAATGTCCTTGATCTTGATAAGATGCGCGGTTACATGTCACAGCAGGCTTATGAAGCTGTCCTTGCTTCTGCAAAGTATGGTGCCAAGCTGGACAGAAGCGCATCAGATGAGATTGCAGCCGGAATGATGGCTTGGGCAATCGAGATGGGTGCTACTCACTATACTCACCTTTTCCATCCTCTTACAGACTCTACTGCTGAAAAACATGAGGCTTTCATTTCGTTCAAGAACGGCAAGGCTTTCGAAAAATTCAACGGAAGTGCCCTGGTCCAGCAGGAGCCGGATGCTTCCAGTTTTCCTACCGGTGGATTGAGAAATACCTTTGAAGCACGTGGCTATTCCGCATGGGATCCGTCGTCTCCGGTATTCATAATGGACGGAACTCTTTGTATTCCGTCAGTATTCGTCTCATATACAGGTGAGGCTCTGGATACCAAAGTCCCTAATCTCAAGTCGCTTCAGGCTCTGAATGTTGCTGCAACGAAGGTGGCAAGCCTCTTCGATGATAATGTTTCAGCCGTAAGGGTAAATCTCGGTATAGAGCAGGAGTATTTCCTTGTTGATGAGTCTCTTTATAATTCGAGACCGGATCTGATGCTTTGCGGCAGGACCATAATCGGTCATACATCGGCGAAGGACCAGCAGCTTGAGGATCATTATTTCGGTGCCATACCGTCAAGGGTAAGCTCTTTCATGAAGGATTTCGAAACCGAGGCATATAAGCTCGGTATCCTTCTTCAGACCAGACATAACGAGGTTGCTCCGAACCAGTTCGAATGTGCTCCTGTCTTCTGCGAGGCTACCAAGGCTATAGATCAGAACATGATGCTTATGATCATCATGCAGAAGGTTGCAGAAAGACATCACCTTAAAGCTATCTTCCATGAGAAGCCGTTTGATGGTGTAAACGGTTCAGGAAAGCATTGCAACTGGTCGATCACTACAGATACAGGAGTTAATCTTCTTTCACCGGGCTCAACACCTACCACTAACCTTCAGTTCCTTTCGTTCTATGCATCAGTGGCAAGGGCGGTATACAGACATCATTATCTGCTGATGGCTACAGTCGCAACATTGAACAATTCCTACCGTCTCGGTGGCGGAGAAGCTCCTCCGGCAGTGATGTCTATATTTTCCGGTTCTACTTTATACGGTGTCTTCCAGTCTATTCTTAATATGGATGAGGTTGCTGAGTCCTCGGAAAACAGCCTTGAGTCTATCAAGATCGTCAATTCGATACCTGAGATATTTCCGGACAATACAGACAGGAACAGAACCTCGCCGTTTGCCTTTACCGGTAACCGTTTCGAATTCAGGGCTGTCGGTTCGTCACAGAATGTGGCATCTGCTGTATATGTCCTCAATTCAATCGTAGCCGAGAGTCTTATTGAATTCAGGACTGAGGTCGACAAGCTTGAATCAGCAGGTGAGAGCCGTTCATCTGCGGTCATGACTGTTGTCAGACGCTTCCTTACAGAAGCAAAGGATATTATGTTTGAGGGTAACGGATATAGCAAGGAATGGGAATCTGAAGCTGCTGCACGCGGACTCCGTCCGATAAAGAATGTGCCTGAAGCATATGAAGTATACCACGAAAAGCAGACGATCGATCTTTTTAAGAATATAGGAGTGCTCGCGGCCAATGAGATTGAAGCCCGCTTCGAAATCCTGAATGAGACATATGTCAAGAAACTTCAGATTGAGGCCCGCGTAATCGGTGACATGTGTCTTAATCATGTCATACCAGCAGCCGTCAGATATCAGAATATCCTGATCGAGAATGTTAAAGGTATGAAAGAGATATTCGGAGATGAAAGCATTAACCTGTGCTCATCGGAGATAGATACTCTGAAGAAGATTTCAACTTATATCAATACGCTCTCTGCTGATGTGGTTGCTTTGGTAGAAGCAAGGAAGAAGGCTAACCGGATAGAAGATATAGGGGAGAGGGCCAAAGTCTATTCATATGAAGTCAAGACTATGATGGACAAGGTTCGAGATAGTGCGGACAATCTTGAAATGCTTATTGACGATGAGATGTGGCCGCTGCCGAAATATAGAGAGCTCTTATTTTTTTAATTATTGAGCCTCAATGTTTTAGATAGTATTATGTATATTAATAGTATAACACCTCAGGAAATAGAGAAGCTTGAATATGCTTCCTTTCCAGGTAAGATGTATGTGATCGATAGCGTCGGTGCTGAATTCAACAGAGCCATCACCTATCTTCGTTCACAGAAAATCATAGGTTTCGATACAGAGACCCGTCCTTGTTTTTCGCAGAATCAGCCCAGGTATGGAGTAGCTTTGCTTCAGCTGTCTGGTCCTGAAAAGGCATTCCTCTTCAGGATCAATAAAATCGGAATGCACCGCAGACTTTGCAACATATTGGCAAATCCGAAGATCATTAAGGTCGGAGCAGCTGTCCACGATGATATCAGAGGTCTGCAGAAATACCATGAATTCAAGCCGGCATCGTTTGTAGATCTTCAGAAGATCGTGTGGGAATGGGGAATCAAGGACAAGGCTGTCAAGAAGATGGCTGCAATCATTCTCGGTTTCCGTATATCAAAGACCCAGCAGCTGTCCAATTGGGAAGCGGATGTGTTGTCGGAGTCGCAGTGCAAGTATGCGGCTACAGATGCGTGGGTATGTCGGGAGATGTACCTTAAACTTATGAAGTCTGAAAAGAATCCTCTTGTAGAAGAAGTACAGTTATGATCAAGATTATATTGAAAAAAGGCAGGGAAGAGTCTCTGCGCAGATTCCATCCATGGGTGTTTTCTGGCGCGATTGCAGATATTCAGGGTAATCCGAATGAGGGAGATATGGTGGCAGTGCATGCCTCAGACGGGACATTCATGGCATATGGACATTATCAGATCGGTTCCATTGCTGTCCGTGTCCTTAGTTTCGATGACAGTGCCGTAAGGCCTGATTTCTGGGAGATAATGCTTTCCCGAGCTTATCAGGTGCGTCTTGCCTGCGGACTTCATTCTTGTCTGGAGGGACCTGGTCAGACAAATTGTTATCGTCTGGTGCATGGAGAAGGGGACAATCTTCCAGGACTGATTATTGACTATTATGATGGCGTTTGCGTCATTCAGGCCCATTCTGTAGGTATGTTCCGTGCTAAGAAGCAGATTACAGAAGGATTGAAGGCTGTATATGGCGATTCGCTGAAGGCTGTTTACGATAAAAGTTCAGGTACAGCTCCTTTCAAGGCTGGGCTTGAGCTTGTAGATGGATATATGTATCGTCGCGAGGATTTCAGTGATGACGAACAGATTGTTCTTGAAAACGGTCATAAGTTCCTGGTAAACTGGACAGAGGGACAGAAGACAGGATTCTTCCTGGATCAGCGTGAGAACAGGACCTTGGTTGGAAGTCTTTCCAAAGGTCGTAATGTGCTGAACCTCTTTTGTTATACCGGTGGCTTTTCAATCTATGCTTTAGCTGCCGGAGCAAAACATGTCGACTCTGTGGACAGTTCGAAAAAGGCTATGATGATGGTCG
>JAFVMQ010000072.1 GCA_017506825.1 Bacteroidales bacterium | reverse complement strand
TCAAATCGTGGCTTTTTTCAGTGGCTCAAAAAAAAGCCACGAATTTGGCACGATTGAAATTCCTAAATCTGCATGTTTTGCACAGTTGAAACAAAAAGAAAACCTCTGAATTCGTTGAAATTCAGAGGTTTTCATCTTTTTACTGTGATTCTTCGTGGTGCCACCGGGAATCGAACCAGGGACACAAGGATTTTCAGTCCTTTGCCCTACCAACTGAGCTATGGCACCAGTTTTTTGTTGAGAACTACCCTATCTTTCGATTGGGATTGCAAAGGTAGACATTTTTTCTAAACCTGCAAACTTTTCTTAGCAATTTCTTGAAAATAATGCATTTTTCTTGGTTTTTATCGATAGCGAGGTAGATTTTGAGATAGTTTTGGTAACTTCGCAATTCTATGAACAAGGCAAACTACATATCGGTCATCCTTCCTCTCAAGCTTGAGTGGGAGCCTTGCTATCGTCTTCCCGAAGGAGACAGCTGCTGCGTTACCATAGGAGACCGCGTCAAGGTAAGATTTGCCAACAGATCCTATTCAGGTGTAGTCAGCGCCATCGGCATAGAACCGAAAACTTCCGTATCAAGAATCAAAGAGATCGACTGTCTGGAAGAAGGACTTGAAAAGATCCTTCCCGAAGAGATAGAACTTTGGAGAAAAGTGGCAGAGTATTATCTGTGCACAATAGGAGAAGTATACAAGGCCGCTTACCCGGCAAGCAGGATAAACCTCGAAGAAGCCCACGCGGCGGCAATTGCAAAAAGCAATCTCAGAAGGGAAAGATTACTCGAAGCCATGCGCTGCAAAGTCAAAAAGCTCAAAGAAAGGCTTGATAAGAAAGAAGCTCTTATATCTGAATCCAAAGAAGGCACTAAAGCAAAGGTAAGATACACGGAAGAGGCGGTCAGAATACGCAAGGAGCTCGCTACTGCTGCATCTGCACTGTCTGTTGCTGAAACAAAAGCCGCAACAGGTCAGACTCAGCACCTGCAAATGCAGGGACACTCTGCCGACAGGATTGTTCTGAACGAAGCACAACAGGAGTCATATGGAAAGATCGAAGATGCGTTCAGACATGAGAAACCGATTCTTCTTCACGGAGTGACAGGATCCGGCAAGACAGAAATATATATCAAAGCCGCTCTGTCAGTCTTGGAAAAAGGGAAAAACGTCCTATATCTCGTACCGGAAATCGCATTGAGCAGACAGCTGAAAGAAAGACTTTACGAACATTTCAACGAAAGACTTCTCGTATTCCATTCCGCAGAAACACCGGCAAGCAGGAGAAATACAGCGGAATCCATACGTAACGGCAAAGGTTACATTGTACTGGGCACGCGATCTGCACTCTTTCTTCCGCACCACGACCTAGGTCTGATAATAGTCGATGAAGAGCACGACAACTCATACAAACAGGACTCACCTGCCCCGAGATATAACGGCAGAGACACTGCGCTGATGCTGTCAGTCATCCACAGATGCAACATAATTCTCGGCTCTGCCACTCCTTCTTTGGAAGAGATCTACAACTGCCAGTGCGGAAAACATGTACTGATCAGACTTATGGAAAGGTACCATGGCTCCGAAGATTCCGACATAGAAATCATCGACACAAAGGCTGAAAAGAGGAAAAGAGGAATGATCGGAAATTTCTCAAGAAAGCTGATCAGCCGCATACAATGCGTGCTGGACGAAGGAGGTCAGGTTATGATTCTCCGTTCCAGACGTTCGTGGGCCCCGGCATTACAATGCGAAGAATGCGGTGAGATACCGAAATGTCCGCATTGCAATGTAAGCATGAGCCTGCACAAGGGAGGCGCGGAAAGAATGGTATGCCACTATTGTGGTTTCAGCATATATGCAAACGGACATTGCGGGAAATGCGGAGGACCGTTGAAAAGCCTTGGAGCAGGCACTCAGAAGATAGAGGAAGAAGCTGCTGCACTATTTCCGCATGCGAGGATAGCGAGACTCGACGGTGACAATGCCCAGAGCAACGGCTATGAATCCTGCATAATAAGGGAATTCGGCAAAGGAAACATCGACATCCTCATCGGCACGCAGATGCTGGCCAAAGGCTTTGACTTCAGCAACCTCAGGCTTGTCGCAGTCATCGCAGCTGACACATTGCTCGGAATGCAGGATTTCAGAGCAGACGAAAAGGCTGTCCAGATATTGGAACAGTTCCGGGGAAGATGCGGCAGAAGAGATCGCAAAGGAAGAATCGTCATACAGACATCCCAGCCAGAGCACCCCGTATACCAAAGATTTGCAGAAGGGAATACCGGCACGTTCTCATCAGCACTGCTGCTGGAACGAAAGGATTTCAACTTTCCTCCGTTCACCAGGATCATTGAAATTGCAGTCCGGGACAGAAGCGAAGAAAGAGCATGCAGGGAAGCGGCAGCACTTGCTGGTATCTTGGGAAGTAAATTCGAAATAACAGGTCCTTACCCGCCGGCTGTGGACAAAGTCGCAGATCAGTTCATCCGAATCATCAGGATAAACATGCGCAAAGACAAGACCCTTGCATCAGGAAAGTCTGCAATCAAGGAATTGACTGCCGTTTTTGAAAAGGAAAGGAAATACGATGGTCACATAACCATCAACGTGGATCCTTCATAACAACATTGATCTGTTCTGGCAGAACCTCCATCCTGACAGGAGCTCTACCTATTACTTCACCATCTACCTCAGCAGGCTCTGCATCTGCTTCTCCGGCGGGAAGTACAAGCACCTCACGGCATTTTGCCTGCGTCAGCACTTCCACCTTATGGAATGTACCGGTAAACAGACGGGGAACCTCTTTTGCAATTGTCCATATCGGGATATCAGGTATGACGGTAACATCAAGCAGCCCGTCCCCTAACTCTGCAAGCGGCGTCTGTCTCATTCCGCCACCTGAATACTTTCCCACACCGAATGCAATCGACAGATATTTTCCAGAAAAGACCTCGACTCCGTCGCACACTACTTTCGCCCGGATAGGAACGCGATGACGTATACAATAAAGCAACGCACTCACATACAGTTTCTTGCCTCGCTTACCCTGTTCCTTCTTCCTGTTTACAATTTCGCATACCCTTGCATCAAGACCTACCCCTCCGACATTTGCCATGAATGAGACACCAAGAGGACGTGAATCGATATCACAAGGATCAAGGACGCTTACTTTCACTACATCCTGAAGACCGGTATATCCCTGCGCAAGAACTCCTACCGCATCATGAAGATCTCCTGATACTCCTGTCGACTTGACCCAGTCGTTTCCGGAACCTACCGGAAGCACAGCAAGCGTGAAGTCTGACAGAGCTGAACATTCCGAATCATACACATATTCTGCAATGCCATTCAGAACGTCATGCACAGTTCCGTCACCTCCTACTGCGACGAATTTCCTGTATCCTTTTGCTGCGGCCTTTCTGCTTATGGCAATGGCGTTATCTTCTCCACCGGTAAACTTTGCCTTGTATTTCAGACCAGCCTGATCCATCATCACTGCAGCTCTTTTCCATACTGAGCCTGCTTTTCTGGAAGCAGCAAAGACGTTGACAACAACGAGCCATATATCCTTATTTGTATTCCTGTCCATATCCGTCAGCAGTTAATTTGCGCCTGTTTTCTTAAGTCATAGAATTTATCAACAAAAGTAGCAAATAAAGCCAGACGATTGAAATAATTTTTGTAATTTTGCGAAGATTATGTCCTAATGAAAAAGAGTATGGGAAAAGTAATAGCAATAGCAAATCAAAAAGGTGGAGTCGGCAAGACGACCACTGCAATAAACCTGGCTGCATCACTTGCCGTCCTTGAGAAAAAGGTGCTCATCATCGACGCCGATCCTCAGGCGAACACGACATCAGGTCTCAACTTTTCTCCGGACGATGACCAGAAGAGAACACTTTACGAGGTAATGATCGGAACCATTGACATTACAGACACGCTGATTCAGACAGAAATAGCCAACCTGCACATGATTCCGTCCCACATCAATCTCGTAGGAGCAGAGATAGAGATGTTAGGAAATGAGAACAGAGAGTCAGTACTGAAAGACGCCCTCATGCCTATCAGAAACAATTATGATTACATCATCATCGACTGCTCCCCATCTCTTGGTCTTATCACGGTAAATTCGCTTACAGCCGCCGATTCGATCATAATACCCGTACAGCCTGAATTCTTCGCTCTCGAAGGACTTGGAAAGCTTCTTCAGACGATCAGACTCGTTCAGGGAAGACCGAATCCGGACCTTACGATAGAAGGATTCCTTGTCACCATGTTCGACGGAAGGACCAAGGTCCACAATCAGGTTCTCGGAGAGCTCCGCGAACATTTCGGAAGCATGGTATTCAACACCATAATCCAGAGAAACATCAGGTTGAGCGAGGCTCCGTCGCACGGAAAGCCTATCATCCTTTATGATGTGATCTGCAACGGAACCACAAACTACCTCAACCTGGCAAAGGAAGTACTTGAAAAGAACAGCTAAAGATCAGAAAATGAGCAAACAGCAGAGAGGATTGGGAAAAGGACTAGGAGCATTGCTTGGAGGTGATGCTGACCTGAGTCAGATAAGGAAACCTGTCGGATACGTGAACAAGGAGGTTGTCAGCACAAGTCAGCCACTCCAAGGTACGGCAGATATCCTGCGCATACCTGTAGACATGATAGAGCCAAATCCGTTCCAGCCGAGAATGAGCTTCGATCAGGAAACGCTCGAGGAACTTGCAGAATCGATAAGGACCCTCGGACTGATCCAGCCTATAACGGTCCGCAGAAAGAATGACGGAAGATATCAGATCATCAGTGGAGAGCGAAGATTCCGCGCATGCCAGATGGTCGGAATGGACATGATTCCGGCGTACATCCGCGATACAAATGACCAGGGTATGCTCGAGATGGCAATCGTTGAGAACATCCAGAGGGAGAACCTCGACCCTATCGAGGTAGCCATGAGCTACCAGAGGCTTATCGAGGAGTGCAGCCTTACTCAGGAACAGATGGCTGTACGAGTAGGTAAGAAGAGGGCTTCGGTAACCAATTACCTCCGTCTGCTGAAACTTCCGGCAAAGATCCAGCACGATCTGAAGGTAGGTCTGCTCAGCGTCGGCCATGCGAAGGTTCTTCTCGGAGTAGACGACATAAATCTTCAGGAATATCTTTGCGATCTTGTAATCAAGGACGATATGTCCGTACGTCAGCTGGAAGACAAACTCAGAAAGATGTCAGAGCCTAAAAAGGCTGCTGAGGACCAGGGACAGGATCTCCCTGATGAGTATTTCAAGGTTCTGGAAATCGTGGGAAAATATTTTGAAAACAACATAAGTCTGAAGAGAAATTCCGGAGGAAAGGGTTCGATGACAATCCACTTCAATTCCGATGAAGAGGTGAGAAGGTTCCTCAAGGCTATAGAGAAATGCACAGAAGAATAACATTACATATCATAGCGCTCCTCCTTTTCCTTGCAGGCTTTGCTTTTGACAGCAAGGCGCAGTTCAAGGAAGAAGCATTCAAGCAGTCCTACAACGAGAAGGCCGACTCGACAGCGACAGCTGATACTGCAGCAAAGCTGTTCTCCTTCAAGGAGTGGGGACGAGGTCTGGCTCACAAGCAGACCATAAAGCCTGGAACCATGTTCGCAGGAGCGATTTTCGCACCCGGCACGGCTCAGATCTACAACAAGGACTACTGGAAACTGCCTGTCATTTATGGAGGCATAGGAGCATTGGCAGGTACAGGTGGATACTATCTCCATAAATACAATGTGACCAAGAAGGAATACGACAAGTTCATGATAAGCAAGAATGCTTATGAAGCTCAGGTAGGAATGGACTACCCTTTCGAGGCACCTCCCCTGGACATGAAGTCCAAAAGGACGGGAACATGGCTTATGGCAGGTGCCGGTCTTGTATTCTGGGGATCCCTTCTCGACGGAGTGATATGCTATGAAAGCGACCTGAATCCTGACCCAGGTAAATCCACTCTATATTCCGCGCTCCTGCCTGGTCTGGGTCAGATTTATAACGGTGAACTGTTCAAGGTCCCTATCTATTGGGGAGGATTGCTGGTATCTACCCATCTTCTTATAAACAACAACACCAACTACAAGAGGTTCAAGAGGATACACAACGAAGCC
>JAFVMQ010000071.1 GCA_017506825.1 Bacteroidales bacterium | reverse complement strand
CATCTTCAGAAGGGCTTCGGTATCAGTGTCGTGCATCATTCCGCAACGCTCGATTGTCACCTTGTCAGGATACATTATAGGATTCATGCATACACTGTCAGCCTGAGGACCGAAGAAATAGCTTGCATCGATAGGCTCGAACTCTTCAGGATCCGACATGCTCTCCAGGATTTCCTCTCCTCCGATGGCGCTTACATATCCGGTCATGTCCATGTTCCTGAGGGCATTCTCCGGCTTGCACATGAAGTTTATGAAATATCTTGCGGCCTTGAGGTTCTTTGCGTATTTCGGAATCACCCATCCGTCGAACCAGACTGCGCTGCCTTCCTGCGGGATAGTGTACCTGAGGTCCAGACCGACTTCCGCAGCCTCATCGATAGCCCACTGCGCATCACCGCTCCATGAAAGGTTCATCCATGCAAGTTCCTTGGTCATCTGCTCCTTGCCGAAGTCTGCTTCCCATCCGGAAACGGACTCCTTGAACGAATTCAGATAGTCCTCTACAAGCTTGATGGATTCAGCAGAAGTGTCGAATGCAAGTGAACGCATGTCTTTTTCACCGGCATCCAATGCCTCCCTGTTAAGAGCTATTATCAATGCTGTATAAACGTCCCTGAAAGCGTCCTTCATCAGGACCTTGCCCTTGTAGTCAGGATTTCGGAGTACATTCCAGCTGGATGTCCCCTCTTCATCCACATATTTAGGGTTATAGATGAGTCCTACCGTGCCCCACATGTATGCGACACTGTAGTCGTTGGCATTCTTGCCATGGCCTTCGATCTCGTCGAACTTTTCTTTGATGAACGGGGCCACGTTGCCGATATAGTCAGGAGTGTCACCGAACTCTCTTTCGAGAGGAAGAAGAAGGTCGTTCCTGAGCATACGCTCTATGATATAGTCTGAAGGGCAGACTACGTCGTAATCTTCGTGACCGAGCTCAATCTTGGAGAGCATTGTCTCGTTTATGTCGAAGGTCTGATATATGATCTCAACAGGTTCTCCGGTCTCTTCTTCATACCATACCTCGAACTCATCGATAAGGTCTTCATCGATGTAGTCGGCCCAGTTGTAGACCTTCAGGATATGGTCCCTGTCTTCTGAACAGCCCATGAGCATAAGAGCTGCGACAGCAAGATACAATATCTTCTTCATCTTATTCAGTGGCGTTTTTTGCATTGCGGATTTTCCTGAGGTTGATGATGATCAGCAGGATCAGGATTCCGACGAACATGATGGTTATCATAGGACGGAGCTCAGGGGTGAGACCGCCTTTTCGTGCGTCCGTATAGATATAGGTCGAAAGCGTATCCAGTCCGATTGTTCCTCTTGTAAAGAATGTCACGGCGAAATCGTCCAGAGACATTGTGAAGGCAAGGATGAAGCCGGAAATCATGCCTGGCTTGAGCAGAGGAATCAGCACCTTGCGCAATGCCTGGAAAGGAGTGGCTCCCAGATCGAGAGCAGCTTCATAGATATTGGGGTTCATCTGCGTCAGCTTAGGGAGTACGCTCAGTACGACATAAGGAGTACAGAATGTTATGTGTGCGAGCACAACAGTCATATATCCCTGGCTGATATGCAGGAAGACGAAAAGCAGGAAGAGCGATACACCGGTAATGATGTCAGGGTTGAGCATCGGGATGTTGTTCAGGAAGGTGATGGCCTGCTTCGACTTGCCTCTCATATTGTGGATGCCGATGGCTGCGATTGTGCCGAGGACGGTTGAGACGCAGGCAGCGATCAGCGCGATCAGCAATGTGTTCTCTATCGCATGCATAAGCGATCCTGTTCCCTGCATGTTGCCGGTAAACAGGTTGGCATACAGCTTTGTCGAGAAGCCTGTCCAGTTTCCGAGAACCTTGCTCTCAGTGAAGGAGAAGACTGCTATGAACACGATAGGTGCATAAAGCACTATCAGCAGCAGCCATATGTAGCATTGTGCGAAAAACCTTTTCATAGCCTATACGATCCCTCCGCTGACCTCTTTCTTGTTGTCCTGCAGCAGGCTTGTGATACCGATGATTACGAGCATTACAAGCGAGAGTGCAGCACCGTAGTTCCACATTGACGAGTTGATGTTCTCCTGGATGATGGTACCGAAGAGCTTGATCTTGTTGTTGGTCAGGAATTCCGAGATGGCGAAAGTGCTGACTGTAGGCATGAACACCATCATTACTCCACTGATCACTCCCGGCATGGAGAGAGGGACCTGTACTTTCCAGAAGACCTGCCAAGGAGTCGCACCAAGGTCTGCGGCAGCCTCTGCATAGGATTTGTCCATCCTGTCGAGGATGTTGTAGATAGGGTAGATCATGAACGGCAGGTAGTCGTATACCATACCTATGATCAGTGTTCCCTTTCCGAGCTGGATGCCGAGCATATGGAAGAGCTCGGCGGTCGCAAGAGTCCTCATAAGGGCATTGATCCACATCGGCATTATGAAGAGGACGATTGTGACTGCGCTTTTGTTCAGTTTCTTGTTGGCCAGGATCCATGCGGCAGGATATCCCAGCAGGATGCAGATCGCCGTATTCTCGATGGCCACCTCAAGCGACAGGGCGAATGTGTTGATTGCATCTGTGTCCCTGAAGAATTTGGTGAAGTTGCCGAATGTGAAATTGCCGGAGCCGTCCTGAAATGCGTAGACCATGATCAGGATCAGAGGCAAGGCCACGAACAGCACCAGGAATATGGCGTAAGGCAGAGCCCATGTACTTCTCTTAGTCATTGCACTTTGTAATCTTGATGTCCTTAGGGGCAATGTTAATACCTACAAGGTCTCCCTTGTCCCAGATGTCGTTTGTGTCTACCCAGATATAGTCTCCGTCGTCAGTTTCGACGGTAAGGTGGTAATGGTCACCCTTGTAGAGAAGGAAGTGTACCTCTCCGGACAGCATACCCTCTTCAGGGTGGTCGATAAGCTCCACTTTGGAGAACTTCACCTCAACCTTGACCTTGTCTCCGGCGCCGAACTTATCCTGAGGCTTGCATTCGAAGGTCTCTTCGAGGAACTTCACATGGGTTTCGTCCACAATCTCTCCCTCGAAGGTATTCACAACCCTTTCCTTCTTCATGACCTGGATGTCTGCAGGTCTGATGATGAGTCCGACTTCTGAATCCGGTTCGAAGGCATTATAGTCCTGGATCATGAGCTCATATCCCTTGTCCGTATCGACAAACATCTCGTAGTGGACGCCTTTGAATGTACATGACTTCACCTTTGCAGTAAGCTGTGCTCCCTCGGTCCTGTTCATGATGTAGATGTCCTCGGGACGTACCACAACATCCACATCGACGTTCTCTCCGAAACCTTTATCTACGCAATCGAACTGGTGTCCGACGAACTCTACGAGCTCATCCTTAATCATCTTTCCGTTGAGGATGTTGGATTCTCCGATAAAGTCGGCGACGAAAGAATTCTGAGGCTCGTTGTAGATATCGGTAGGGGTTCCGATCTGCTGGATCTTGCCCTCGTTCATTACAACGATCGTGTCGGAAAGAGTAAGCGCCTCTTCCTGATCGTGGGTTACGTAGATGAAGGTGATGCCGAGCTTCTTGTGCATTTCCTTGAGCTCTATCTGCATGTCCTTGCGCATCTTGAGGTCAAGGGCTGCAAGAGGCTCGTCAAGGAGAAGCACCTTAGGCTGGTTCACGATGGCGCGCGCTATGGCGACACGCTGCTGCTGACCTCCTGAAAGGGATTCTACGTCGCGGTCTTCATAGTCCGTCATGCTCACCATCTTAAGAACGCGGCGTACCTTTTTGTCGATCTCGTCGGTAGGCACCTTCTGGAGCTTGAGACCGAAAGCTATGTTTTCGTAAACGTCAAGGTGAGGGAAAAGCGCATAGCGCTGGAATACCGTGTTCACAGGACGCTCATGCGGAGGTACATCGGTGATGTTTTCTCCGTTGATCAGAATGTCACCCTTATCTGTGTTTCCAAAACCTGCAAGAAGTCGCAGAAGAGTCGTCTTTCCGCATCCGGAAGGACCGAGAAGGGTAAGGAATTCACCCTTTTTCACATAAAAGCTTATGTCGTTCAGAACGCATTTGTCACCGAAGCTCTTGGTGATGTTTCTGAATTCTATGATCTTGTCGCTGTTTTTCATTTTCCTGGGGTTTTAGATCAGTTCACGTCTGCTCCGAAAAGCTGCTTGAGTGCTTTGGTCATGTTCATCTTCCATGTCAGACCGATGTTCAAGGTGTTTCCGTACATGTATTCGTTGTGTGCCCAAGCGGCATGGATACGGATATCCTTGTTCTCTTTAAGCGGGAAGTATTCGAATCCGGCACCGAAGATCATGTTTTCTTCCTCCCATACTCCTTTGGCGAAGACTCTTCCCCAGTCGGAGATATTGTATGATGGGGAAAAGGCGACAGTCATTCCCGAATACGGCGCTTCAATCTCTCCGAATCTTCCCATCAGGTCAAGATCGATCATGAAGTTTCCGAGGTAGAACCTGTTGCCGAGATTGACTGCCTTGACAAAGTTTTCCGATGTGTACTGCCAGAGGTTGGCTGTCCAGTAGGATTCGTACCAGTCCCATGCCCCTCTCCAGCCGGCGGCAAGAGCAAGCCTGTTCGGCTCGTATGAGAAAGGCGAATTGGCAAGCTGAAGCAGAACCTCGTGGTCTTCGGCAGGATACCATGCTGCAGTGAATCCCCACTGCCAGCAGTCGAATTCGTTGTAGAAGATGGAATTCATGTCGTAATAGGTATCCAGATCGTATGCATCATACTCGAAGCTACCCATCAGAAGGGCATCCTTACCGGCAGTGAGAGCGAAATCTCCCGCTTCAAAGGTAAGGGTGAGCCAGTTTGTTCCGTTGAATCCGGAATTATATTCGTAATATGTAGAGGCGAGTCTCTGGTTGAGACTGTATGAAAAATGTGGACTTATCTTTCCGTTTATATCCAGGTAGAGGCCGTCGCCGTAGAATTGGCCTGCCCGGTCAATGATGCCATAACCTAAACCGCCCCTCATGTCCAATGAGACATCCGGTATGTAACTGGCAATTTCACTTGTTTTTGCATCCCCCCAGGATGACTTCTGCATTGGCGCCGTACTTCCAACTTCCTGCGCACTGGCTGCAGAGCCGATTACCGATAAGGCAATCCCCAAAAAGACAAAAAGTTTCTTCATCAATTAATAAACGGTAAAATCCATAAAAAATATAATAATGTTAGACTTGTGTTTTATCAGGCATATTAGTGCAAAAATAGGATATTTTTGGATAATACTCCGTTTTTTACCGTTTTTTTTGCAGAATTACCTGTGCGAGACCGTTAAATGTGGTGATATTTATCGAATTTCCCCCGTTTACAGGTCTTTCGATATATTGGAATGCGGGATCTCCGTTGCCCCATCCGAGGATGGTGCACTCCTGTGGTGCGGTAAATTCCATCTCGACACAGGCAGTCGGCACGAACCTTCCTTTTGCATCCAGCATGCGTACGTTGGCCACAGTGATGTCTCCGACGGTCTCATATGTCCACTCTGTATCTGTTGCGTTGCCGGCCGTGTCGATACGCTTTTCCATGATTCTGCGTCCGTTCTTATAACCGACAGCCTTTACATAGCCGGGTGCGTATACCGCTTCCCACTCAAGATGACCGTTCTGAGGCATCTTCTTACGTTCGAGCTTCTTTCCGTTCACGGTCAACTGGACTTCGTCACAATTGCTGTAGACCCATACTGATATCTTCTCACCCTCATGCCCGTCGAGATTCCAATGCGGGAGTATGTGTAGAACCGGCTCTGAAGTCCACCATGACTTGAGGTAAAAAGCCTCGTCCTTAGGGAATCCGCAGTAGTCGAGGATACCGAATTCTGAACTTGTAGCTGGAAATACCATAGGATTCGGTTCTCCGCGGTAGTCGAATCCTGTCCAATAGAACAGTCCGGCAAGGTAATCTCTCTCAGAATAGAATTTCCATCCTCTTTCGATGCAGTTGTATAGGCTGTCCGGACCATGCTTACTTCTGTTTATGGCTGTCATGCGTCCGTTTCCGGCATCAACTGCTGTCCTCTGTTTCCCTTCTCCAACATTGAAATAAATTCCGCGCGTGCCGCAGCCTGTGGTCTCTTCCGATCCAAGAGCACAGCGCTGAGGATAGTCTGCCCTATGCTGTTCCACAGGATTCTGAAGAATATAGTTGTATCCTGCGACATCTGCAGGAATCAGGATGTGCGGACCGCTGCTTGAGGCGACTGTCATCAGGCGTGTAGGGTCGAAGCGGTGACAGTATTCACGCATGGATTCAGCTATTCGGGTTCCCATCTCGTTCCATTCGAGCCCCCATTCTTCGTTGCCGGCACTCCACAGGATTATGCATGGATGGTTCCTGTCGCGGCGTATCATCTTTTCAAACAGCTCCATGTGTTCTTTGTTTATACCGGTGAGTCTGTTTTCTTCTATGACAAGAATGCCGAGACGGTCGCATGCCTCGAGGGTCTCCGGAGTCATCGGGTTGTGGCTTGAACGATAAGCATTACATCCGAATTTCTTCAGCTGGAGAAGCCTCCATTCCTGGAGTCCGTCAGGAATACCGCTGCCGACTCCGGCGTGGTCCTGATGGATGTTGACACCTTTAAGCTTTACCGGTCTGTTGTTAAGGAGGAAGCCTTTGTCGCAGTCAAATGCAATGTGTCTGATGCCGGTTGTTGTGGTGTATGAATCAACCAAGGCTCCGTCCTTGTACACTTCTGTGGTAATGGTGTACAGGTATGGGTCTTCGCAGCTCCATAGGTGCGGGTCAGCCACTTCCATTGTTGCCTTTGTCCGGTGGGAACTTTTCGGTAGTATGGTCGCGATGTTTGTGCCGGTCGATGCAATCTCCCTGCCTTCTGCGTCATTCAGTATATGTTTCAGGCAGTAATCGGCGGTCTGTGTGCCTTTGTTGTCTGTTTCGGTCTCGATATTCAGATAGGCAAGATCGAGTCTCGGTTTACCGACACATTCTTTGCAGTCTCCGTAGTCCGCATTATCGATGCCGAATTCAGAGTAAGCGAATGTTCCGGATGGGGCCACATGTATCTTTGATGCCTTGTTGAGCCACACATGTCTGTAGATGCCGGCCCCTTCATAGAACCATCCTTCCTCAAGACTGGCATCGACGCGTACGCAGATAAGGTTTTCTCCTCCGTAGTTGAGGTACTCGGAGATGTCATAAGTCTGCTCGGCATATCCGCTTGGTTCATGGCCTAAATAAAAGCCGTTGACCCAGATCCGTGCATCTCTGAAGATGCCGTCAAACTGCAGCCAGAGATGTTTCCCGTAGTCTTCTGCCGGAATGTCGATGGTCTTTCTGTACCAGCCCACACTTGTTTCCGGATATTTGTAGCCTACGGTCTTATATCCATGGCTGTGGCTTGCTTCTGCAGCAAACGGGAGATCGACAACCCAGTCGTGCGGCAGATCGGTTACCTTCCATCCGCTGGCGTCGAATTTCATGGAATACGGGCCTTCGTTGTGGATGGATGCAGCTTTCGTAAGATAATTGAAATATTCTGTTCCACATCCGAAATCCTTTTCTGGAGATGATGCGTCGCCGAATGCAAACTGCCAATTTTCGTCAATGTTTATCCGTTCGCGGACATTCTGCCCGATGGAAGCAAATGTTGCTGAAAGCAGTATAAGGATAGAAATGATTTTTTTCATATCAAGATGGTTAGTGTAGATAACAAAGTTATGAATTATTATGAGTTATGTGCCGAAGTTTTGGAAAAAGCTTAACTTTGTATGATTGGAAACCCATTTGATATGAATAATAAGATTCTATTTGCCGTATTGGCGGCGGTTCTGTTTTGCGGATGCGGAAACTCTTCTGAAGCCCCATCATCAGACCTTGCATGTGAGACCCATGGCGATGTGCTCCCTGTTACAGGAACTTTCATCAATCTTCCGTATCAGGATGTCCGTAACAAATATACAAACCCTCAGTATCTTGACATGACCGATCCTCTGATGTGGGAGACGAAGATTGCGGAAATGAAGAAGATGGGGATGGAATATCTTGTATTCATGTCTGTAGCGAATGAAGGGAAGGCTTATTATCCGTCGAAATTGATGCGCAAGCACTATCCTCAGTGGCGCAAGAGTCCGGTCGATGCGGTCATGGATGCCGCCGCCAAGCATGGAATGAAGGTGTTTATGAGTACCGGATGGGCTGTGGATCAGGATGATAATCTCCGTGATCCGAAGATCAAGGGACGCCAGATAGAGATGATGACCGAACTGGCCGGACTTTATGGTGACCATCCTGCCATGTACGGCTGGTATCTTCCGGTAGAGGACTGCTTCGGACCTGTTCTGACAGACTATGCGGTCGAGGCTGTCAATGCGCTGACTGCCCGTGCCCGCGAACTGACACCGTCGGCTAAGATCTTGATCTCTCCATACGGAATCTTCAATTCTGATTTCGAAGACCCTCGTTATGAGCAGCAGATCTCTCGTCTGAAGGTAGATATAATCGCATATCAGGACGAGATAGGTTGCGTCCGCGAGAGATATCCTTTGACAAGGCTTCGCGAGAACTGGAAGAAACTGCGTGCTATCCACGATAAGACAGGCATAGCAATGTGGGCCAATTGTGAATCGTTTGCATGGGAAAAGGGTACCAATGACAGATCCTCAGCCCTCATACCTGCTCCATACAGCCGCTTCCTCTCCCAGCAGATCGCAGCTACGGAAGGCGGAGCGGAAAAGATAATCTCTTTCATCTTCTGCGGTCTTTTCGAAGATCCGCAGTCGCCTTATCAGCTCGGACAGCCGCACTGGTCAGCTGCAGCATATGAGGACTATATGGGGTGGCTTGGAGGAGACTCTTACTGGAAGGCGGTAGAAGCTTCGATGACCGGTCGGCTCGGTCCGCATGCCACAGAAGACCTTGAAGACCCTCTCTGGAAATTCTATGAAGCGGGTATGAATGAAATCGTTGTGCCGGTTGAAGGCGGCAAGGTGAATTCGGTCCTTGTACGCATGCTCAATTCCCATAAGGACGGTATCGTGCCTCCGGATAAGATATTCCTTTTCACAAGCAGGAACGGATCGAAGTGGTCGCTTGCCCAGATCAAGGATACTCCGTCGTTCCCTAATACCAACCATGACGCATTTGTCGACCATGTCCTCTTCGATAATCTTGATCTCGAAGCATCGCATATGAAAATAGCCTTCACCGTAGAGGCGAAGGCCGCATTCGATACCCCGGTTCTTCGTTAATTTGAATCATAACACAGAATAGTAGTGTTTTACCGAAAGTACGTGCCGCGTTTTGGCGGCACGCACTTTTTGTAAAGTGTCGGTGGTGAATTAGTTGGGTGATGCTGGGTTTTGGGACAGGTAGCCAGGTGGTGATGCCGGGACGGACGGCGGGTCGCTCCGCAGGAGCATAGGGATATGCTCCGCTCCCTCGCCGCCGTCCCTTCTCTCTGTCATTTAGCATGGACCTTACTATGTCATTTAGCACGGACCTGACTCCGTCATTCCGACCGAGCCTTACGCTGAAGCTGTCGTTCCGACCGGGCTCTCTATATTGGCATTCTTCCGCATTTGCTTCAGCGACTTCGTTGATTACCGACCGAGCGGAGTTAGTGGAGGAATCTCCCACAGGTTTATGAAACACACCTGTGTCAGAAAATCGTTCAAAACTGTCACAGGTGTTCACGAAACCCGGGTAAAAGGGTCTTTTTAACTACACCTGTGTCACTTTCAGCCCGAAAACTGTCACAGGTGTCTGGTGTGCTATAGTATCGCGAGACATCTTTGAATCTGTACCTTGTTAAGGTGGCGGGCATGGTATAGTTCAGAGGCAATCCTTATTTTTTCATTATCCGTAAGCTGATATACGGAATGTCTTCCGTATCTTTCACGTGCAAGCTGGTCCAGTTCTGTGCACAGATCGATGTCAGATACCTTCCTGTAGTCGACCTTTCCGTTTTCAAATATGATCATCTTTTCAACATCATGCATGCCTACACCTTTCTCAATTGACAGGAGGTTTATCGGAGCAGCACCGT
>JAFVMQ010000070.1 GCA_017506825.1 Bacteroidales bacterium | reverse complement strand
GTTCTTGCCGCTGAAAAGATCAAGGCTGAACTTGACCTTCTCCAGGAAAGGGTTCCGGTAATCGCCTCGTACGGAGATTACGCTGCATCAGGAGGTTACTGGATATCTGCCAACAGCGACAAGATCTATTCAGACGCGATGACCCTTACCGGTTCCATCGGAGTATTCAGCATGGTTCCTGACTTAGGAGGTGCAATCAGAAACAAGCTGCATGTAAACATAACTGCAATCAATTCAAACACCCACAGCGACATGTACACAGGCATGAGACCACTCGACAAGGCTGAGCTCAACTACATGCAGGCTTCGGTAGAAAACATCTATGACAAATTCACAGGACTTGTAGCCGAAGGCAGGGACATGACTGTAGCTCAGGTGGACGAAATCGCTCAGGGAAGAGTCTGGAGCGGAGTCGATGCTCTCAGAATCGGACTTGTAGACGAGATCGGAACCCTTGAGGATGCACTCAACTATGCAGCTCTTTCGATTGATGGAGTCACAAGCCTGGAGGATGTGCAGATTGCAGAATATCCTAAGCCGCAGTCGACTCTTGAAGTCCTTCTCGAATCATTCGGAGGAACAGCCAATGTATTCGCAGACACCCCTCTTGAAGGTGTTGCCGAGGCATTCATGAACTGGGAGTCTGCAGAAAGCGGAAAGGCATATGCAAGAATACCTTACGTAATCAGCATCAGGTAATAATGTACAGATTTGAGATATGCGCCAATTCCGTAGCCAGCTGTATGGCGGCCCAGGATGGCGGAGCAGACAGGGTGGAGCTTTGCGCCGGAATACCGGAGGGAGGCACCACCCCTTCTTTCGGAATGATACGAAAGGCAAGGAAAAGCATCAGCATCGGACTTAATGTCATCATCAGACCGCGAGGCGGGGATTTCCTTTACACAGAAGAGGAAATCGACGAGATGGTCTATGACATCAAGGTTGCAAAAGACCTCGGGGCTGACGGCCTTGTATTCGGCTGTCTCAGGGCAGACGGAAGTGTGGATACGGAGTCGATGAAAAGACTGATGGAAGCGGCAGGTGACACTCCCGTTACCTTCCATCGTGCCTTCGACCACTGCTCGGATCCTTTTGAAGCTTTGGAAACAATCATAGACCTCGGATGCAGACGCATCCTCACTTCGGGATGCAGACCTACAGCCATTGAAGGAGCCGACCTGCTTGCACAACTGGTCAGAAAAGCCGGGGACAGGATCATCATCATGCCTGGTTGCGGAATCAAAGAAAACAATATTGCTGATATAGCAAGACTCTCCGGCGCGAGAGAATTCCATTTCTCAGCCAGAGAGTCAGTAGAAAGCGGTATGGTCTTCCGTAATCCGGAAGTCGCTATGGGAAGCGAAGAAGACCCTTACGGAACAGTCCGTACGACTGCCCGCAGGGTGTCTGCAACTATAGCTGCCTTGAAGTCTTGACAAGACTGTCTCCAAGTCCGATAGAATAGCCCTGAGAGAAGAATACGACACGGTTGAATGTATCTGCCAGCACGATGAGAGGCAGACGGCCACCCTTGTCCAGCTTCATCTCGGTCGCGATCATATTCCTCATCCTTCCGTCGATATCGATACCGAAGCTTACGGTTGACGGAAGATTGAAATGGTCGGCGCGGAACTTCCTGTAATCTTCTTCAGACGCGAATACAACAAGAAGCGGACGTCCCCATGCTTCAAGCTCGGCAGCTGCAGCTGAAATGTCCATGAACGCGTGGTTGGTCGGTTCCGTCCCGTAGTCAACAAGAGCTACGGCAAAATAACCGCGTCCAGTGGTTTCAAGGACAGATTTCAGAACTGGAGCCTCGTTCCTGTCCAAGGTTACAGAGTTATATTTCATCTCCGAATCGAAACTTCCTATAACACGGATCTGGTCAGCAATATCCCTCATTACAAGATTCACAGTCTTTGTCTTACCCTCCTCGATTGTAAAGAACTCCACATCTGCGAAGACATTACCGCCCGACATTCTCGAACCGCTTACCAGCATGTAGTAACCGCAATCCATCTCACGGACATTTCTGAAAAGCGAAGCCCATGTGCCGCTGAAGTTAAGAAGCTGGAACTGACCGTTCACATACTTTGAAACAGAGAAATGGGTCTTGTACTTAGGGTCATCAAGAAGAGGTATCTCATCATACTTGAGCTTGAGATATCCCTTAGGTGAAACAACCTGCTCTGCAGCATCGAAGTCGACAGCATACTCCAGACCATCATGTTCATAATAAAGAACTCCCGTAACGCTGTCTTTCCATGCCTTGATACCGAATGTCCTGCACACGGCTGCAAAGAAGATTTCGCGGGAAGGCTTATCTGCAAGCCTTGTCTCCCACACACGTACCGGAGAAAGCTGGACATATCTGAGGCTCATTTCGTCATGCAGCGAAAGATTCTCCTTGCACCAGCTGACGAACATAGCCGGATCAGCACGCAACGAATCCACAAGCGACTGCGGAACATTCTTCCCGAAATACTCCTTGTAAGGTCTGAGAAGTTCTGTATCAACCCTCGGACAGTAAACATTTACAGATTCCTCACCTTCAGGAGTATTGTACAGATAGTCCTCCAGAACATATTCAGGAGTATCGCGCAGATCCTTCTCCACCAACGACTCCAGGATATTCACAGCAGATGTGAACCTGCCTTTTTCAGCAGCTTTGCTGAGGAAAGATGTTATTTCCTGATGGTTACCTCTCGAAGCCACAAGAATGTCAGCAATGCGCTCCTCCTGATCCGGAAGAAGCCTTTTGAAGCCTTTTGCATAAGCCGATGCGGTCTTCTTGTTATAGAATGTCGCTACATAAGCGTTTCTGAGCGAATCCTCGTATTCCATCCTGCGTGTATTCTCAGCCCTCTGCTCTTCTGTCACATCAGGCAGCTGCGCATTCTCGACAGGAGGAACCACCTCCATCTCGAGATGTGGAATCACAGATCCCTCCTCATACTTCAAGGCAATGTCTGCAGCCTTGTCCTTTCCGTATGAAACCTTTTCAAAACCGAATCTGCCATCTTTTGATGCATATATCATCATGTCTCCGAGACCCGCTGTAAGCTTCGCCTTGCCCTGTGCGTCAGTCAGCTTGAATGCCACGCTGTTGAACTCAGAGTAGTTATATATCTGGAAATATACCTTCGCTCCCTCTACAGGACTTCCTTCCTCATCAGACACTGTCACATCAACGACTGCAGATTCAGGAGCATAATGCTCGATGACATTGATTTCAGTATAGTTAGGAGTCTCACGCACAACCTCTTCCGGACCGTCATACCTTCCGAAGACATTCGTATGCATCAGCATTCCCCTGCTGGCAGGAGCATTGAACCATCCGAGATTCAGCACCGGCTCAGGTTCGCATGCACCAAGGAAATACCACTCGCCATCCACCCATGCCTCAACCCACGCATGGTTGCTGTCGGTATGCGCCCACCTCGGCGTATATACCTGACGGGCAGGAACACCTACCGCCCTGAGAGCTGCGACAAGCAGAGTGGACTCTTCTCCGCAACGTCCGTATGCAGTCTTTACCGTAGCAAGAGGCGAACTTGTACGGCGGTCCGAAGGCATGTAGACTGCCTTCTCATGACACCAGTGGTTTACCTCGAGCACAGCATCCTTCATGCTCATATCCTTTATGCGAGGAGCCAGCTCCTTATAGAACACACACCTCGAAGAATCGATGTTCTCGTTATTGACACGAACCGGAAGCACAAAATGCCTGAGTTCCCTCTCCGGTATCCTCTTTCCCCATGGCATCTCTTCGAGTGCTGTCTCCATCAGACGATACTGCTCCAGATAGAATTCCGGAGTCTGGTTTACTATATCGCCTAAAGGCATGTAGGCATAGAGAAATTCCAAAGCTTCTCTTTCATCAGTCTCAAGACCCATCGAGACTATATCGACTCCTGACGCATCAAGAACAGTCTTTCTTTCAGCGAGGTCCGACGCGATTGTATCGCGGAATTCCGGATCCGAAATGAAATGCGAAGCACAGCCGGTCAAGGCGAAAAACGCCATCAATGCAACAATTCTAAATCTCTTCATCATGTATTTATTCTTTTATTGATAATCTTATTATCCTGACGGTATCCTTTCCCACCTTGCATCGGTCATCTATCCTGACACCCAGCACACCTGCAACGCGCTGTTTCTCAGCATATTCTCCCGAGCAATCAACGATCATTACAGCTTCTGACTTTTCCTTATGACCGTATTTCAGATCTGCAAACAGGTCGCTTATCTTCTTCTTCCCCTTCATACCGTACGGAACCATCCAGTCCCCGTTGCGCCAGGTACGGCATACGAAAGGCATGCTGACCTTATCAGCGTCCAGAATCACAGTTCCCTCAGGCTGTTTCAATACCATATCCGGAGTCCTGTCAATTATTTCCACTGTAAATCTGACTCCATTTACGCAATACTTCCCGGCACCACGTACGGGAATGAACGATTCATGGACAAGTTCCGGACTATAGGGTCTGATCTCTCCTGACATTACAATCAGCCTGTCCCTTTCCGTCAGAAGCACATGGGTATCGGAACGGAAACTTTTTCCCGAAAGAGTCCTGTCAGATGACAACAGATCTTCAACCGAAGCAAGGACAGGCGAACTGAAACCATAAGGTTCCAGCATATGGTACAGGAGATATTTCCAATATTTCTGATCCATAAGTCTGTCGAGCAGGATGCAGACTCTTCCGTCTTCTTCCTTTTTCATCAGTGACGGCACGAGTGCCCTGCAATAATCCTCTACGATTCCAGCCGCTTCTGCATAATACCCCATCTCTCTGTTTATGGTCCTTACAGCAGACGGATTGATCTTTTCAAATACAGGAAAAACCTCATTGCGTATCCTGTTGCGTTTATATTCCGACTCTGAATTCGTATGGTCCTCTCTGTAGCCTACTCTGTTGGCAAACGCATAGCCCTCGATCTGTTTGCGGGTAAATCCAAGAAGAGGTCTGACAAGTTTCTGTCCCTCTGAAACAGCATAGGGCAGATCGGAAACCTGTGACATACCTGACAGACCGTTTATTCCGGAACCTCTCAACAGATTCAGCATCAGTGTTTCTGCATTGTCATTCGCATTATGCGCAACTGCGACAGCCGGATAGCCGTTCTCTACGCATAATCTGGAAAACCACCGGTATCTGAGTTCCCTCGCAGCCATCTCTATGCTGACTCCGTTTTCAGCCGCGAACGCCTTGGTATCAAACGAAACGACATGGAATGCAACCTTATTCTCCGAGGTCCACTTCCTGACAAGGGCTTCATCTGCATCACTCTCTTTCCCGC
Source organism: Bacteroidales bacterium (assembly GCA_017506825.1). Classification (GTDB taxonomy): domain Bacteria; phylum Bacteroidota; class Bacteroidia; order Bacteroidales; family UBA932; genus Cryptobacteroides. The sequence continues at coordinate 3,313 of JAFVMQ010000070.1, read as the reverse complement.
GCAGATTGAAGTTGCAATGCGCTACCGCAAAGCTGTCATGCGGAAAATTCTCCGCAAACAGAGAAGCCATGGACATCGAATCAACTCCTCCGCTGACAGCCAGCAGTATCTTCGCCGGCTCATCGGAAGAATTAGCCGAAGAGGCTGACCATTTATTGATCAGCCCCCTCATGTCATTTATCGTCTGTACAAATATCTTCTGCATTACTGCCTGCTTGCGATCGTATAAGTGAATCCGAACAGAAGTGATTGCTTGAACTGTACCCTCTGTCTTGTCAGACCGTCCTTCTCGCTGAAAATCTTGACCTTGTCATCGTAGATCATGTTTGTTGTGAGGGTCAGTGAGAAGTATTTAGCCAGTTTCCAGTCAAACCTGTTATCCCAGTTCACACGAAGATTCTCCGGCTTGTCGAGATAGTTCGAGAAGAGAACAACCTGTGAAGTATATTTGAAATTATCGTTGACGTTCAACGCAATATCCGCCTTGACCTGGGCACCGAATTCAAATCTCGCACTCTTCAGCTGAGATCCGTCGGTAGGTACATTTTCAGTCTTGTCCTTCCACTCGTCACGCAGAGGCATACTGTAGTTTGCCCTGAGAGACTCGTTTCTTACGATGACAACACCTCCGGTAACCGGTGCAAGGTTCAACGAAAGCCATTTTGCGGGCTTAAGGTCAATACCGACCGCGAGGTTGGTATAAGCCGGTGCAAGGAATCCGGACTTGACCTTACGGGCATCTTTCCAGAGCTGTATAAGTTCCTTGTTAGGAAGATCATCCAGCGCTGTACCCTCAGGATATTTGTCAGCAGGTACTGAAGGTGTCAGATAATCATATCCTGTATTGAACTGAGACTTGAAGTCATAGTTGATCGAAAGCGAGAAATTCTTCATCCGGGCATTCTTGTATCCGAACTTGCTTTCAAGATAGATACGGTCGTCGCTTTTCTGAAGAATCGGCTTCGAAGAAGCATATACGAAACCGTAATCAAGCTGAAGACGGTTGTTCCAGAAAAGATCGTTCTTCTTGTAGTTTGCGTTACCGTCTATGAATGCCTGAAGGGTCACTGTATTGTCACCACCGGCTGCCCAGTTGGTAAGAGAGGTCTGACCGAACTTGATGTTGGTCATCAGAGATTCTGACCAGTATTTAGGCTTCTTCACCTTCTGCTCCTCCTTAGGAGCCTCAGTCATAGCCTTTGCTGCCTCTGCGGCCGCTTTCATGGCATCGCTTTCCTGGGCATATGAGACCGCTGATACTGCGGCCATGAGTATGATTGTAAACAGTCTTTTCATATACGTTCCTTAGTAAGATATAGCAAACAGGACTCTGCGGCTTGAAGGCTTTCCGGTATAGATGCACCTTCCTTCCTCTTCGCATACCGCGCTGTCGACAGGGATGCAACGGATGGTCGCCTTTGTCTCTTCCTTGATCTTCTCTTCAGTTTCCGGAGTTCCGTCCCAGTGGCAGAGAAGGAATCCGCCCTTGGTTATCTCCTCCTTGAACTCTTCCCATGTATCTACCTTGCGGATGCTCTCGTCACGGAACTTGAGCGCCTTTGCATAGATGTTCGCCTGGATATCATCGAGAAGTGCGGCAATCACGTCAGCTATGCCTTCCTGAGGATGCGAAGACTTCTCGCATGTGTCACGACGTGCAAGCTCCACTGTACCGTTCTCGAGGTCGCGTCCGCCCATAGCGAGACGTACAGGAACGCCTTTAAGCTCCCACTCAGCAAACTTGAATCCCGGACGGAGGGTGTCACGGTTGTCGATCCTGACAGTGATGCCCTTGGCCTCGAGCTCCTTCTTGAAAGCATGCATCTTGTCAAGGATACCGTTGTTGACAGCCTCATCCTTACCTGTAATAGGAACCATCACCACCTGGATAGGAGCAAGCTTCGGAGGAAGAACGAGACCGTTGTCGTCTCCATGTGCCATGATAAGAGCACCCATGAGACGGGTTGAAACTCCCCATGATGTAGCCCACACATATTCCTGCTTGCCTTCCTTGTTTGTAAACTGAACATCGAAAGCCTTTGCGAAATTCTGACCGAGGAAGTGCGATGTACCTGCCTGAAGGGCTTTTCCGTCCTGCATGAGAGCCTCGATCGTCATTGTATCAAGAGCACCTGCAAAACGCTCGTTAGGGCTCTTGTGTCCCACCACTACAGGCACAGCCATATAATTGCGGGCGAAATCTGCATAGACATTCACCATCTTCTCCGTCTCCACGATTGCCTCTTCCTGAGTAGCATGGGCAGTATGTCCCTCCTGCCAGAGGAACTCGGCGGTACGGAGGAAAAGACGGGTACGCATCTCCCAGCGCACGACATTAGCCCACTGGTTGCAGAGGATAGGAAGATCTCTCCACGAAGTCACCCAGTTCTTGTAAGTATTCCAGATAATGGTCTCTGAAGTAGGTCTTACGATAAGTTCCTCTTCAAGTCTTGCAGAAGGGTCCACAACGACACCGTTGCCGTCAGGATCGGCCATGAGCCTGTGGTGGGTGACCACAGCACACTCCTTGGCAAAGCCTTCCACATGCTCGGCCTCTCGGCTGAGGAAAGACTTTGGAATGAAAAGAGGGAAATAAGCGTTCACATGTCCTGTCTCCTTGAACATCTTGTCAAGGACCTCATGCATCTTCTCCCAGATTGCATAGCCATAAGGCTTGATAACCATACATCCCCTGACTGCAGAACGCTCTGCCAGGTCCGCCTTGACGACGAGATTGTCATACCACTGTGAGTAATTGTCAGACCTCTTGGTCACTTCTTTTGCCATCGTATTTTGCTTTTTATTGAATTTATCCCTATAATTGTATTTGAATGTGCAGCATCCGCAAAGCTCCTTGGGAGCGGTACAGTTATTGCATATCAAACCAGGATGCGAAGATACGAAATTATTATAAATAAATAGGAGAAATGACTATGAAAAAGAGTTCAGTGATGATGATTGCAGCGGCTTTGATACTTTCGTCATGCGGAACATTGGGTCAACTTGTTTCGTCCGGAGAAGGACAGCAGTTCCAGGACGGAATATATTCGAACGTGCCTGACTTCCGGTCGAAGGCGGAAAAGGACGAAGGCAGACAGAAAGCGGAAACTCTGGCAGCAGAAACCAAGGAGTCTCCGATATACCTTTTCGGTGACAGGAAAGACACTGTCATGATACCCGAAAACTTCTCAGCAACAATCAGGTATGACAAGGCTCTCTCGAGCACAGTGGTAACTGTCGGAGAGAATCCTTACGACTGGAGGAACAACATCAACCCTTGGAATGTCTACACCCCGTACAGCATCGGCAGTTC
>JAFVMQ010000069.1 GCA_017506825.1 Bacteroidales bacterium | reverse complement strand
TGTCGTACAATATGACAAGCCTATGACATTGGCGGCTGTGGCATATGACTATGAGGGTAATCCTACTAAGATTTACAGGGAAGTGTTGAGATTTACTCAGGACGGAGCGTCACCGGTAAGCGAATTCATAGCTCAGCAGAGCAAGTCTTCGTCAATGGCGGTGTGTACCCGTAAGGACTGTAGTAGCCTTGTGATACCAGTCGGTACTAAGAAACATGATGAATCCCGCATCAGCGCAATCGAGATGCAGCAGAAACAGCAGTCGGCAAGAACGATGGTGGATGAACTTAGAAAGGATAGATTGCAGAAGGAATTCTTTGACGCGAAGATGCGCAAGTCAAAGATGATAGCAAGATAACGATTCGATTACTATAATATGAAGGTTTTTAAGATACTGGTTTCAATTGTTGTTGCCGCAGGCTTTCTTTGGGCCTGCGACAATCCTGTCGAGGAGGTAGTGCCTGTCATCGACGGTGAGCTCGATTTTATTGCAAGTGCTGATCAGCTCAGAAGCGACGGAGTTGATGAGGTTACATTCAAGGTGACAGTGACTGATGCTCAGGGTGCTGTTCATGATGTGACAGAACATGCGGAGATTTATCTCAATTATGAGAAGTCTCCTCTTGCCTCAAATGTGTTTACAACAGCGAAGGAAGGTGAGTATGTCTTCTACGCGGTCTATGGACTTAAGGTGTCTGAGGATATTTTGATAACAGCAATCAATGACGTTCCGCAGCTGCCTGCCGACCCTCATGAGGACAATGTCTCATTTACTCATAGAATGCTCCTTGTCCAGCACACTGGAGCGACCTGTTCTAACTGTCCGCGTATGATGGAGAGTCTCAGGACGCTTTCTCAGGATGAGGCGTATAACGGCCTATATCACCATGTGGCTTCGCATTCATATAATGGTGGAGAGGCTGATGCGGCTTATTCAGAGGCTGCAAGAGACCTCTCTATGGCATATAACCTCACAGGATTGTATCCGATGCTTACCTTCAACCTGACTTCCGTATCGGTAGGTACTGACCTCCAGGAGATCAAGGCGCAGATCGATGCTTTGAAGAAGGATAAGGCGGATGTGGGAGTGTCAGCTGCTACAAGCCTTTCAGGTGACGATATCCTCGTCAATGTCGAGATCAAGGCTGCCAAGGCAAACCGCTACCGAGTTGCTGCTTGGCTTCTTGAGGACGGAATATACTCTCTCCAGTCAGGTATGTCGGAGTCATGGCATAATACCCACGACAATGCTATCAGATATGCGGCAGGCAAGTCCTCGCAGCTGTCTTTCGTGGGAGACAAGCTCGGAGAGGTGGCAGCAGGAGAGAAGGCCGGAAAGGTGTTCGTGCTCCCTGTCGAGGATTCATGGGTTGCAGATAACTGCGAGGTTCTTATTCTCGTTACTGCAGCTGATGAGAATGGAAATTATGACGTTGTGAACTGTGCTCTTTGCCAGATTGGCGAGACCGTAACATATGATTATAAGTAAGATGAAGACATTTATGCGTTATTTCGCAGCATTTGTCCTTGCTGCTGCGGTTATTGCCTGTGCAAAGAACGAGCCGGCAGGAGATCCCGAGATCAGACTATCGCAGACCGAGGTCGCTCTTTCTTCTGACGGAACCCTCAAGAAGGTAGTATATGAACTTGTAAACATAGGCTCCGATAAGGAGATATCGGTATCTTATGATGCAGACTGGCTTGAGGTGAGCACTCTCAAGGCCAGACTCATAGAGTTCTCGGCATCGAAGAATGAGTCCGGAGCCGAGAGAAGTACGGATGTGATCATTTCTTGTCCCGGTGTGCAGGACGTCATCATCAAGGTGACCCAGTCGATATGGAATGATCCTATCGTGCTTACCATAATCGGTACAGAGTCTACATCGGTGTCCTTCTCAGTCAAGACAGATACTCCTGAGCTTACATGGGTAGGTCAGGTGGTCGGAAAGGACTGGTTCATGGATATGGAGTCGGACGAGCAGATTTTCCAGGAGGACTTCTCATACTACTCGCTTCAGGCTCAGGACCAGGGAATCCCTGTCAGCGAATACATCGCGACAATCCTTAACAAGGGTTCCTTCGACAAGCTCCAGTACAAGGGACTTGACCCAAGTTCAGAGTATGTCGTTTACGTATATGGAATGACAGCAGAAGGTGTCCGTACGACAGATATCTATTCTGCAGAGGCTGTAACGCAGCCGCCGTATGATGGCCCGATCACCCTCGATTTAGTGGTGACTGAGGAAAACAACATCATGAATATTATTGTGACTCCGGACCATGATGGCGTCTATTATTATTGGAATCTGATGGATAAGGCTACCTATGACGAGTATGCTGCAGTGCATGGTGACGATCCGAAGGCTGTATTCCAGGCGTTTGTGGAGTGGGATATTCAGGATCTTATCGATTACGAATACCTTACATCCCGTGCGGAGTACTATGAGTGGTACAGCGACATCAACCAGGTCAACAGCCACTTCGAGTGCATGGCTCTGACAGAGTATATTGTCTTTGCATGTAAATGGGATGAGAACTGCATATTTACAGGTGAGCCTACATACAAGTGGCATACTTCGGGCGATGTGGCTCCTTCGGACAATGTGATCACCGTTACTGTCGGCGATGACGTCGACCAGTCATCATTTTTCGTGGATGTCAAGACAACCAATAATGATCCGTATGTAATGATTGCCGAGCCTTCTAAGTTCATGGCGGGCATGAATGAGGAGCAGATCTATGCTCATCTCATGGAGGATTACGGTACATGGGGCATCCTGAACTTTGTTTATGAAGGCAGTCTGGCGGGACGTATGACCGGTCTGGAGCCTGATACCGAATACACGATGGTGGTGTTCGGATACAAGGCTGGAAAACAGACAACTCCTATGCAGATATTCACTGTCAGAACAGCTCCGGCAGGTCCGGCTGAGGACTGTACCTTTGATTTTGTGCTTAATGAAGCGGGATCGAACTCATTGGATATCACAGTGACTCCTTCAGATGCAGCGCATTTCTATTACTGGTATGTTTACTCTCCGGAGACAACAGCGGAAGATGTAAGGCAGAATGTCAGAAATCTGATAGAGAAGTCTTACTATGGTGATATGTATGAGTTTGCATATTACGAACTTTCTCAGGGCAAGTCGTCAGGAAACATTTCATTCCTTGCTCCGCAAACCGGATATAAGGTTGCAGCTGTCGTGATGGATTACAACACAGGAGAATTCCTTGCCGATGTGGTGTTCAGCGAAGTGTTCACTACAGGAGAGGAGAATTACTCTCCTACAACCATCACTGCTTCCTTCGAGAAGTTCTACGACGGAGACGACCTATATGCGATCAACCCTGATGCCGGAGCTCAATATCAAGGATACGCGATGGTGCCGGTGTCAATTTCAATTGACGGAGATTACAAGTCATACTACTATACCATCTTCGAGTACGAGACCGGACTTGAGGATCCTGCAAAATATCCGGATGCTATGTTGTATGAGACTCTGGTCTATTATGGCGTCTACTATGCTGAAAGTGTGAATTTCCGAGCTCCTTGGAATAAAGCCGTAATGATTGCTGCGATGGCTATTGACAATGAAGGCCGTTACAGCCGTGTATACCGCCAGAAGTATACTTTCAAGAAGTATAATGCTGCTCCTATCGAGGAACTTTTTACGAAGGTTTCGCACGAAGATGCAGGAGTGCCGGTGCCTTTTGCATTGCCGGATGAAGAAATGAAGGTCACTAAAGAAAAAATGTCCGGAGACGATAGGTTCAGTACGGAAAATATGTTGGAAATCAGGAAAAAAGTCCGCCTCAGGCGTTTCTGAAAAGCATGAAGAAACTATATTGCCTTCTTTCGATACTCCTTCTTTTACCTCTGATGGCGCTTGCTCAAGAGCGTACGGCAGTGCTTAAAGGAAAGGTGATTGACTCAGCTGATGGGTACCCTTTGATCGGGGTATCCGTCATGCTTGTTAATACAGGTCAGGGAACTGTTACGGATGTTGACGGTGCATATGAAATCCGCGTACCGGATTCGAAGTGTGAAATCGTCTTCTCTTATGTCGGATATGATGATGTGACAAAATTGTACACGACGAAGAATGCCTCATCCTTCAACCGTATTGTCATGAGCATGAACTCGGAACAACTGGCAGATGTGGTTGTGACAGGCGTATATGAGAGAAAGAAGGAAAGTTTTACCGGATCGTCTGTTACATTCAAGACAGATGACCTGAAGGCTGTCGGCAGCTCGAATGTCCTTCAGAGTCTGAAGACTCTTGATCCATCATTCAAGATGATGGAGAATACTCAGTTCGGATCCAATCCTAATATGATGCCTGATATAGAGATCCGAGGAAAGACCAGTGTCGTGGGATTGAAGGAAGAGTATGGAACAGACCCGAATCAGCCTCTTTTCATTCTTGACGGTTTCGAGACCACATTGGAGACCATCATGAATCTGAACATGAACAGAGTTGCTTCTGTGACCATTCTCAAGGATGCCGCCTCTACCGCAATCTATGGTTCCAAGGCATCGAACGGAGTGGTCGTGATCGAGACGAAGGCTCCCTCACGCGGTCGTCTGCAGCTTTCATACAAGGGCGACTATGGAGTGTCTTTGGCGGATCTGAGTGATTACAATCTCATGAATGCCAGGGAGAAACTCGAGTTTGAGACTCTGGCTGGTGTTTATAATGACAAGACCGGCGATCCGTTTGCTCAGATAAGGCTTGACAGACTTCGTAATGAAAGACTCAAGGAGATAGAAAGAGGAGTGGATACATATTGGCTGAGCGAGCCTGTACGTCCTGGATATACCCACAAGCATAACATCTATGCAGAAGGTGGAGAGGACAAGATCCGTTACGGCATAGGACTCAGCTATGGAAACGTTACCGGTGTGATGAAGGAGTCGGACAGGCAGACGATGGAGGGTAATGTGGATCTTATCTATCGTACCGGCAAGTTCCAGTTCAGCAACAAGCTGTCTATCAATTGGCTTGATACAACCAATCCGACCGTGTCCTTTGCAGAGTATGCACATGCCAGTCCGTATTATCGCAAGCGCAATGCTGAAGGCGGAGTAGACAGGTATCTTTATTATCCTGAAGAGGGACTGGATGATTATCCTGTAGCCAACCCTCTATGGAATGCCCATCTCAATAACTGGGATAGGGCTACCGGATTTGGCTTTACCAATAATTTTATTCTTGAGTGGTTTGTGACCGAGTCTCTTCGTATGAGGACCAAGTTCGGATTGACAAAGCAGGATGATGACGAGCAGAGCCGTCTGTCGCCTCTTCATACCCAGTTTGATGATGCCGGAGAGACAGAGAAAGGATATTATTCCAATACTCAGATAAAGGAGATGGTCTATGAAGGCGACCTGTCCATCACATTCGGTAAATTGTTTGCAGACAAGCATATGGTCAATGCAGTCGGAGGTTTCAATTTCAGCAGCAACCATCGTCAGATCTACGGCTATTCGGCAACCGGATTTACGGACGATCAGTTCGATGCGCCTTCTTTTGCCAACGGCTA
>JAFVMQ010000068.1 GCA_017506825.1 Bacteroidales bacterium | reverse complement strand
GAATGAATCGTTGTCCATATCGACGTCCTTGAGGACTTTACCCATGCCCGGAATCATCGAGGCGAGGTCCTTGATGTTACCCATCTTCTTTATCTGCTGGATCTGCTGGTAGAAGTCCCAGAGGGTGAACTGGTCCTTGGCAAGTTTCTTCTTCAGCTCGCGTGCCTGGGCTTCGTCGAACTGCTCCTGGGCTTTCTCTACGAGGGAAACGACATCTCCCATGCCGAGGATTCGGTCAGCGATACGTGAAGGGTGGAATACGTCGAGGGCCTCCATCTTCTCGCCTGTGCTGACAAACTTGATAGGCTTTCCTACTACTGCCTTGATTGAGAGGGCGGCACCGCCACGGGTGTCACCGTCCATCTTGGTGAGTACGACTCCGTCGAAGTCGAGTCTGTCGTTGAATGCCTTGGCTGTTTCTACTGCGTCCTGACCGGTCATCGCGTCGACAACAAAGAGGGTCTCGGTCGGCTGGAGTGCTGTGTGGAGTGCTGAGATCTCATCCATCAGCTCCTGGTCTACTGCGAGACGTCCGGCTGTATCGACGATTACTACCGAGTAGCCTTCCGCCTTGGCCTTTGCAATTGCGTTCTTAGCGATCTGAATAGGATCCTTCACGCCTTCTTCTGCATATACTGGGACTCCGATCTGCTCTCCGAGGACCTTCAGCTGGTCGATCGCTGCAGGACGGAAGTAGTCGCATGCAGCGAGGAGAACCTTCATTCCTCTCTTGCTCTTGATGTTAAGCGCGAGCTTTCCAGAGAAGGTAGTCTTACCGGAACCGTTGAGACCGGCTACGAGAACTACTGCAGGGGAACCTTTGACATTGATATCTGCTGATTCGCTTCCCATCAGGGCTGCGAGTTCGTCGTGGACGATCTTTACGATCATCTGCTGTGGCTTCACGGCTGTCAGCACGTTCTGTCCGATTGCCTTCTTCTTTACTTCGTCGCAGAACTGCTTTGCGATCTTGTAGCTTACGTCGGCGTCCAGAAGGGCACGACGGATGTCCTTCATTGCTTCCGAGATGTTGATCTCGGTTATCTTTCCTTCGCCTTTGAGGATCTTGAACGATCTCTCCAGTCTTTCACTTAAATTCTCAAACATATGTTGTCTTTTTATTATTCAAAGTAGTCTACCTTCATAGGTGCCTCGTCAAGGGCGTCGCTGAAGACCGACGGAGCGAGATCCTTCATGTTGTATCGGCTTGCCATGACCTGACCGTATGCTCCTGTGCTGCGGATTGCCATGAGGTCTCCGCGTACACTCAGCGGGAGAAGTCGTCCCGCACCCCATACGTCGCTGGACTCGCATACCGGTCCGACGATGTCGTATGCCTGGTGGGTAGGGAAGAAGGTCCTCATCTCGGCCGAGAGGTTCTCGATCTTGTGGTATGCTCCGTAGAGAGCAGGGCGGATGAGGTCGTTCATACCTGCATCCATGATCAGGAAGTTCTTTGTCTCGCCGCTCTTTACGAAAAGTACGCGAGAGATAAGGGTGGCACACTGCGCCACGAGTGAACGACCCGGTTCCACATGGACCTTCTGGTCCGGACGGCGGACAATGTTTTCCGATATGGTACTGAACCATGTGGCGAAGTCCGCGATAGGGGAGCCGTCAGGGTCGTCATAGTCGACTCCGAGTCCGCCTCCGAGGTTTATGTTGCTGATCTTAAGTCCGTTTCTTTCGAAGTATGCGACGATGTCGTTTACTCTTCTGCACTCGAGAGCGAAGACTTCGCTCACACGGGTGATCTGCGATCCGATATGGAAATGGAGTCCGATGAAGTTTATATGCTCGCTCTTTCCGATGATTTCGATCAGCTTTTCGAACTCATGCTGAGAGATGCCGAACTTGTTTTCATACAGACCGGTGGTCACATATTTGTGCGTATGGGCGTCAATGTCCGGGTTTATGCGGACGGAAACATTCGCCTTCAGTCCGTAGCGGCGGGCCATTTCGTTGATGACGTAGATTTCCTGCAGTGACTCGCAGTTGAATGCCTCGATGCCGAGCTTGAGGGCGTTGTATATCTCCTTGTCGCTTTTGCCGACTCCGGCATATACGATCTTTCCGGCAGGGAAACCGCAACTGTGCGCATGGAGGACCTCATTTCCGCTGACGCAGTCGGCGCCGAATCCTTTAGAACTGATGTACTCGAGCAGTCGGCGTTCCACATTTGCCTTGATTGCGTAATGGACCTTTATGTCATGCTGTGCCGCCAGTTCTGCGACAAGGTCTACCGTCTTGCGGAAGAGATCCATGTCGTAGTAGTAGAACGGCGTTGCAATCTTGTCCAGACGCTCTATGGTGTTGAAATCTAACATGTCAAAACTAAAATAAAGTCAAGTTCATTCCGTTTTCCACAATTTGCGTAAAACGGTTGCAAAAATAGCGAAAAAATCCGTATTTTCGCAGATAGTAAAGAACTTATGTGGATGATTCCGTTGAATATAAATACGGATACTGTCGTGCAGCTGATAGTTGGAGTGGGGTCTACGGTCCTCGCTGTCCTTCTGATGCTTATCAAGATTCCGCATTCCGACTACAGCGACAAGCTTGCCAAGTCCAAGCAGGCGATTACAGCCAGTTTTCTTATCTGCGGATTCATGATGTTCTATACAATGGGTCTGTATGGAAAGCCCTATATCTGGGACTGGGAACTTCTGACGATGCTTGTCATCTATATAGTGGTGCATTTCTCCACTGTCATCATCTCTTATTCGATGATCGCTCTCTTGAAGACCGTTAGTCAGAGATATCAGAATCTCTATCTTCCAGGGCTTTTCGTTTCTGCTCTCATAGCCTTCATGCTTCTCGAATCATACAAGTCCGGCAATATGAATTATTTCTGGACCATGTGCATAACAGCATTGTCAGCCTTTCTGATACAGTCGGTGACATATATAGTTTATTTTGACAAGGCATACAAGCAGTCTTTGCAGGAGTTTGAGAACTATTATGACGAAGATGCGGACCATAAGCTTAAGTGGGTACGTTTCTGCTACGTAATCTCGATGCTCACAAATCTCTTCGTTCTCGTCTATCTGGTCCTTTACTGGTTCCTGGACTATAAGATGGCAGTGGCAAACCTGTATACTTTCTGGTATCTCCTCTATATGCTTTATCTGACTTCGAATTTCCTGTCGTTTCTCAGCAGCCATCGTCTTGTGCTGGATGCATTTGCATACAAGACTCTTTCAGGACAGGATATCATGCGCAGGATAGACCAGAACAGGAAGAAGAAGGCAAGAAAGACCAAGGTGCAGGATGATGTCATGCTTCCTGACAATACGGAGACAGGTATGCTGCGTCTTGAGAAGGAGATAGAAAAGTGGGTGGCTGACAAGAAGTTCAGGGAATATGACAAGACGCGGGACGATATAGCGAGGGAACTGCATACGAGCAAGGATATGCTGCACCTTTATTTCGCGACCAAGGTTGGGGTAGACTTCAGGACCTGGAGGACAGGTCTGCGTATAGAAGAGGCCAAGAGACTGCTTCTTGAGAACAAGGATGCGTCTGTAAATATAATCGCCGAAGCATCAGGCTTCAGCGATAAGTCGAATTTCCACAGACAGTTCGTCAAGATTGTGGGTTGCTCTCCGAAGGAGTGGCGGGATTCAGGCGGAAAGAAAGATTGAGGCTGACAGCATTTTCGTTTTCTGTAAGATCTTCTTCAAACAGGACTATTGTTTCGGTGGCTTTTTCATAGAGACCGCCGTTTTTGTCACCGTCTATGTCTTCAAGAGTGATGACCAAGGTCGTAGAACCGCCTTCCGGTATCAATGCTGCACTGCGGAAGATACCGTCGCTGGAAGTGTAGACCGTATCTGTTCTTTCGGTGTTTTCCCAATCGAGAACAGCCTGTATGTGTTCTATCGGATTTCCTTCCTGATCGGTTACAGTTCCCTGCACCATAGGTCGGGGACCTTCCATCATATCGGCTTCTGCCGAGCATGACGCCAATATGATTGCTGAAAATGCGAATATGCTGATTTTCTTCATCTTATTCTGTCTTTTTAAGCTGGAAGTTACAGTTGTTGACAAAGAAAGTCATTGTCTCCTCATCGAATCCTTCTCCGCTCCATTGAATCAGGATCTCGTTGACACTCTTCTCATAAGGAAGAGCTTTATGGTCGACGCTTTCTGCTGTGACCTTGCATGTGATGACATCAGAAAAACCGAATGCCTCTACCGAGTAAAGTCCGTTGCTGTCACTGTATGCGGTCTTTGTTATGAGCGGAAGAGGGTAGAGCATGTTTTCCGGATATGCGGCGAATGTGATTCTTATGCCGGTTACAGGACTGTTGGACTCTAAATCAGATACGGCTCCTGAGATGACTACAGTGCAGTTTCCATCAAGTGCAGCCTCGTCACTGTTAAGTAAAGCGAGGCTGCATGAAATCTGTGATGCTGCGGACAGCACCAGTATCAATATTCTGCTGAGTTTTCTGATCATTTTCCGGTTCTTTGTCCGGCATAGGTTTTAGACGTTGCAAATTTAGTTATTTTCCATTACTTTGCAAATGTCGAGCCCGAGTAGTTTCATCCTCTTGAGGATTGCAGGGAGTTCGTTTTCCATAAAATCCTTTCTCAGAGCTTCCAGAACGACTTCTTTTGCGTCTGCACTGATGAAATACCCGATTCCGCGTCTGTTGTAGATAACCCCTTCGTTTGTCAGCTTCTCGTATGAGCGCATCACTGTGTTGGGGTTCACTCCGATTTCTGCACCGTACTCGCGCACCGAAGGGATGCGCTCGTGAGGTCCGAGAGTTCCGCTCAGGATCTGCTCGCATATCGCGTCGCAGATCTGCAGGTATATTGATTTGTTGCTGTTGAATTCCATTTTAGTGCTTTAATGTTTTGATTCTGAACCAGATGCAGGTCAGCAAAGCTACATTGACGATAGTGTCGGTGACAGTGTCCAGAAGCACAAGGTTCTTGAACAGTCCGTTGCTGAACATCTCAAGGATTGCTGTCGGATCATTATTCATGTTTTCTAAGAGTTCTGAAGACCAGCTATCAACTATTGGTGCCATTACGATGCTGCTGACAGTGCTGATTGCAAAGAGTACGAGGATAGTCTTGACAGTCTTGCTGCTCTTGAAGTAGATGGCGCCAAGAAGGAAAGGAAGGGTGATTCCGAAAATCTCGTCAATGTAAAGCAGAGGTGAAGAGAGCTGCTCAAGTAGTTCCTTTGTCAGAGTCGCATCCTCTATTGTGAAGGTCTCGTCTACAAAATTCATTGTCATTTCTCCCATTTCGCTCCATTTCCGGACAAACTCAATGCTTCCGGCTATCAGATTTTTTCCGCATGTGTGGTCGAAGGCGCAGATAAGTGCATCCGCTCCAATGTAAAGGGCTGCACCGGCAAAAGGAGCAATGATGCATATGATTATGAACATGCTGATGAACTTCTCGAGTTTGGATGCGGGGAGAGTAAGCCAAAAAGATCCGTACTGCTTTTCAGTCAGCTTGCCGTAGCATTTTACAGGCATTGTGACTATCAGGCAGAACATTGCGACACAGAATACAAAGAATCTGAGTCCAAGGTCAGGACCGTTCCATGTCGATTCCATGATCAGATGGAATACATTGATTATCAGATAAAGAGCGATCGGGAAGACTAAAGATATTGTCAGAAGGCTCAGTCCGTAGTTTGCCCGGCACGTCATGAGGTCGCTTGCGAAGTATTTTCCGAATCTTCGGAAATTGAATATATCGTTTTTCATTTCTTTACGGGTCTATTTGTTGAATATTCCTTTGATAAGTTCCTTGTGCTGGTGCACAGTGTTGAAGAGGGCCTCGATGTTGACCTTGCTGTCCTCTCCGCTCTGGTTGAGACATACCTGGATGTTTCCTCCCGGTATCATCTCGCAGTAGAGGGCATCCTCAATCTTTTCACTGCTGTAGTCGAAGTAGAGCTTCTGCGAAATCTCCTCCAGCGTTGCATTCAGGAGTACATCCTGTCGGTCGAGGATGATGATCGGGTCGATGATGTTCTCCAGGTCGCGTACCTGATGGGTTGATATGAGTATAATCGAGTCCTCGCGTGTGTACTTTGTGACAGCCTTCCTGAACTGGGACTTTGAGGGGATGTCGAGGCCGTTGGTCGGCTCGTCCATGTACAGATGCTTTGTGTTGCATGCGAGTGCAAATGAGATGTAGGTCTTCTTCAACTGTCCGAATGACATGTGGGTCATCTTCTGCTGGGGATCGTTTTCGAAGACAGCCATCACTTCATGGAATTTTCCGAGGTCGAAATTCTCCCAGAATTTTCCGTAGTTCTTTGCGTACTCCTCAGCCTTCATGTTCATTGCAGGAACCTCGTCGCTGAGATAGTACTGGTCGCTAAGCAGAGAAGGCTGTCGGTCGAACGGTTTCAAACCGTCAGTGTCAATGCTTCCGGCCTGAGGCCTTTTCAGACCGCAGAGAAGGGTCAGAAGGGTGGTCTTTCCGACTCCGTTTTCTCCCAGAAGCCCGTAGATGCGTCCCTCTTCGAGGGTCATCGAGATGTTTTTCAATACGACCTTTTCGCCGTATGCAAAACCGAGATCTTTGATTGTAATCATTGCTTTATACTTTAAGTGTATCTATTTGTTAGTGTCTTAGTGAACTAATACACCGCAAAGGTAGCAAAGATTTCCGGAACTCCAAATATTTTATTTGAAAATATGGCAGGATTTCTTGAATTGTCGGATATTTTCCTCCAGAACAGGGAGCTCGGAAGATGGGAGGGACCAGGCAAGGAAGCGCTCGCGGATATAGTCGACGGCCTGCTGCGAAGGGTGACACATGTCTTCTGCGTAGAAACGGTAGTCACGCAGCTCGTCCATCATGATTTCATATGCAGGGAAGTAGTCTGCCCGGATGCCGGTTCCTTCGGCCAAGCTGAGAAAGCCGTCAATTCCGAGCAGAAGTGCGGATTTGCTGATCTGGTTTCCGTGGGCTCCGTCCTTGAAGTGGCGTATAGGGCTGACCGTGAATATTATTTCTTTAGGCGTACCGTCTGTCTCTGAAGAGCCGGAACAGAGCTCTGCAATCTTGCGAAGAGTCTCCGTAACCTCAGCCGAAACAAGCCTTTCTCTGACAAATTCAGCTGCAGGTCTCTTGAGGCAGTTTGAAACTACGGCTCCTGAAGACACATTTCTGAAGCACCATGCAGTACCTAAGGTAATGATGATTCTGTTGCATTCCGAGAAGAAGCGGCGTGCATCGGTCAGAGCCGCATTGGCGTCAGTCAGAAATTCCTCCCGGGAACTTCGGGCAAAGGAGGTGTGGTGCGAGAATGAGCACCAGCGCCCGTCTCCGGCTCCTATCTGTATGCAGTCTTCCGGACCGAAGTCCTTCTCTCCTGCAAGCATTTCAATACTCTGCAGGATGGAGAAAGGGTTGTATAGTGTTCCGAATGGGTTGATGCATACATCAAATCCGTAGTCGGCGAGCTGACGTCCGATATTGTCGGAAAAGCAGCTGCCCAACATCATGATCTTGTCTTTATAGGAGATGCCGACCTTGCATTTCTCGTCGGCGACCGGGGTCTGGAGTTTTATCATAGTGCAAATTTATTAAAGATTCTTCACTTCGTTCTGAATGACAGGAGAAAATGTTAACTTTGAAGGTTTTTAGTTAGGAATTGACATGAATCGATTAAGAAAAATACTATTCGCCGCAGCTCTGCTGTCGTCTTCGTTTATTCTTGCTTATGCAGGTGAAACAGAAAACCAGGACCCGCTGACCGATTTCTTCAACCGTCTTGCCGGAAAGAAGGAGCATGCAACCTTGAGCGTTGCGTACGATATCGACTTCGATATGAACTTTGACAACAGGGAACTCTATCGCAGCAGGTTTTCCCGTTCAATGACGATTTTCGGGGCCAGGCTTACACCGTCAATTGGTTTCCAGGTCAATACATCAGAGGATGCAACCCATAGGGTGATGGTAGGAGTCGATGTGATGAAGAACTTCGGCTCTACCGCCGGACTGCCTGATCATGATGTCCTTGAAGAAATCACCTTATATTATAAGCTGGAGAAGAATTACCGCAGGACAGATATGGAGATATAT
>JAFVMQ010000067.1 GCA_017506825.1 Bacteroidales bacterium | reverse complement strand
GGTATGAATATGCATCGAAACGGTCCGAGAGCTTCTTGCCCTGATACCTCTGGTATGAGCCTGCGCGCTCTGCAAAAAGACAATCCTCGTCTTTTTCCCACTGCGTCGCATTGTATCCCGCATAGCTCCTGTATGAGATCAGCGCTATGCTTCTCGCGCATCTCAGACCGGCTTCTCCTCCATTGAGACCGGCACATTCGCGGAAAGTCGGGTCCGCCTCCAGCGCCATCCTCATCGACTCGTTGAATGCCGACAGCCATGGGGTGACTCTTGCCCCGCATGCAATGTAGACAGCCTTTTCCACCACTTCCGGTTCCATGATGGACCACTCCACCGACTGGAAACCTCCTATGGAACCCCCTACCATAAAATCGATGGTTTCGATGCCGAGATGCCTTCGGACCAGGTCGTTCGCCCGTACTATGTCTCTGACGGTGATCTTAGGGAAATCGAAGAAATATGGTCTGCCTGTTTCCGGGTTGATTGTTGAAGGACCGGACGATCCATATGGAGAACCGAGCATGTTGGCACAGATCACGAAATACTTATCAGTGTCGAAAAGCTTGCCCGGACCTACAAGTTCAGGCCACCAGTCCTCTGCGTCGGAGTTTGCGGTAAGCGCATGACAGATCCATATCACCTTGCGTCTGTCTCCTGCCTGCCATGGGTTCTCGGAAGTGTGATATGCTACCTTGAGACCGCTGATGCTTCCTCCTGCCTCGAATTCGAATGATCCTTCGTGTATGTACTCGTGTCTTACCATGTTGTCAACCTCTTTCCGATTTCCACAAAAACGTGCAAAGATACTTAATATCTCTGTATTACGGGTCTGCAAATATGGTACATTGGATTTAGTTGTGCAATCTTTCTGAAAAAATCGGTAAATTATTCTATATTTGTTGAAAATTTGCCCATAAGCAGAATAATATTCTGCAAAAATTAGAGTTTTAGGATATGAATTTTGAAATTTTGGACAAGACGGACCTTCAGATTCTGCGTGAATTGCAGAAAGATGCCAAGCTGACTACCAAGGAATTGGCGGCAAAGGTCAACCTTTCTCCCTCGCCTGTCTTTGAGCGACAGAAAAGGCTTGAGAGGGAAGGATACATAAAACGATATGTCGCAGTAGTCGATCCGATCAAGACCGGAAACGGAATCATGGTTCTCTGCAACGTGCGTCTGAAGCACCACAGCAAAGAGTTCAGCCGTCAGTTTACTTCTGTCATTGCTGAAATCGACGAGGTTGTGGAATGTTTCAATACGTCAGGTGACTATGACTACCAGCTTAAGATATATGCCCGCAGCATGCAGAATTATCAGGAGTTCGTACTCGGCACCCTTGGCGATCTGGACTGCATCGGTTCCCTCCACAGCATCTTTGTCATCGGCGAAGTCAAGAACACCCTGGCTGTGCCGCTGTAATACCTTCCGGAACAAGATTTACCGATAATAATGATTATCTTTGTAGGCTCAATTCATCAGATATGATAGCAACTCTTATAATACTCCTTGTTTCGGCGATATTGTTTGTGAGCGGAAAGGTCCGCTCTGACCTTGTCGCCATTTGCGCGCTTCTGGCTCTGCTTCTGTGTCAGATACTTACTCCTGCCGAGGGTTTGGCAGGCTTTTCAAATACGACGGTCATAATGATGATCGGTCTGTTCATTGTCGGAGGTGGTATATTCCAGACCGGTCTTGCCAAGATGATAGGCAGCAAGGTGATGACTCTTGCCGGACAGAGCGAACTGCGTCTCTTCCTTCTTGTGATGATAGTTACGTCTGCAATCGGAATGTTCGTCAGCAACACCGGTACAGTTGCCCTCATGCTTCCTATCGTGGTCAGCATGGCTGCTGCTGCAGGTTCCTCTCCGCGCCGTCTTCTCATGCCTCTTGCCTTCGCCAGCAGTATGGGAGGTATGATGACCCTTATCGGAACACCTCCGAACCTTATCGTCAGCGACACCCTTGAAAGTGCAGGATATGAACCTCTTGCATTCTTCTCATTCCTTCCGGTCGGTCTTGTCACCCTCGTTGTCGGCATTCTCTATCTCCTGCCTGCAACCAGGATGCTCACTGCAAAGGAGAAGTCAAAGAAAAAGAAGAATACCACAAAATCCTTCAAGGACCTTGTAAACGAGTACGGAGTAACAGATAACCTGTTCAGAGTACATATCAAGGAAGATGATTCCGAAGCCATAGGAAAGACAGTCGTGGATCTCAATATCTACAGGGAATATGGAATCAATGTTCTGGAACTTCGCAGAAGCACCGGTCACAACCGTTTTGTGCGGACAGTGAACCAGCAGCTTGCCTCTCCGGACCTCATGCTCAAACAGGGAGACGTCCTGTATCTTTCCGGTGATCCGGAGATGATCCAGAAATTCGCTGCAGATTATTCTTTAAGACTACTTGACAGGCACACGGATGAGATAGAAGGCAGTTCATCGAATGCTTCCCTCGATTTCTTTGACATAGGAGTGGCGGAAATACTTATCATGCCCACTTCCTCAATGATCAACCGTACGATCATCGAGGCAGGCTTCAGAAGCAAGTTCAGCGTCAATGTACTCGGTATAAGACGCAAAAAGGATTATATTCTCAGCGATCTCGGCACCCAGAAGATACAGGAGGGTGATGTCCTTCTGGTCCAGGGTGCATGGAAGGACATAGCCCGCATGAAGAACGAATCTTCAAACTGGGTGGTTCTCGGCGAGCCTCTCCAGGAAGCGTCAAAGGTCACTCTCGACTATAAGGCTCCTGTGGCTGCCTTCATCATGATCGCAATGATCGTGATGATGGTGGTTGACAGTATTCCTGTCGCTCCGGTAACCTCGGTTCTTCTTGCTGCTGTACTGATGGTCATAACAGGCTGCGTCAGGAGTGTCGAGGCAGCTTACAAGACCATCAATTGGCAGACCATCGTTCTTTTTGCAGCCATGCTGCCGATGTCTACCGCTCTTGAGAAGACAGGTGTCTCGGAAATGATATCAGGAGCTATCGTAACAGGTCTCGGCGGAAGCGGACCGATGCTTCTGCTTGCGGGAATCTACGCTGCGACATCAGTAATGACGATCTTCATCAGCAATACCGTTACAGCCGTCCTGATGGCACCTATCGCTCTTCAGTGTGCAATGCAGATAGGCGTAAGCCCGGTTCCGTTCATGTTTGCAGTCACGGTTGCCGCCAGCATGTGCTTTGCTTCGCCATTCTCTACTCCGCCTAATGCACTTGTCATGTCGGCAGGTCAGTACACCTTCATGGACTATGTGAAGGTCGGTCTCCCGCTTCAGATACTGATGGGTGTAGTGATGGTTTTCGTTCTCCCTCTCCTCTTCCCATTCTAAACCGCCCTGGATTTGTTCGTATATAAAACTTGTGACCATGAAGACAAGAATCATTGCTGCTGCGCTTCTGGCTGTGATATCGATTTACGGCTGTAAGGATGACATTGCTGACAGGACCGAACCGGTCGACCATGTCAGCACCCTTGTGGGAACCCTCTCAAAGCATTCTCTCTCGACAGGAAACACCTACCCTGCAGTGGCAATGCCTTGGGGAACCCATTTCTGGACGCCTCATACAGGACGCCTCGGTGACGGATGGGCATATGTCTATACTGCGGACAGGATCAGAGGATTCAAACAGACCCACCAGCCAAGCCCGTGGATGAACGACTACGGTCAGTTCTCCGTCATGCCAGTCACCACAGGCCCGTTTTGGGAGGAAGACCAGCGCGCCAGCTGGTTCTCACATAAGGCGGAAACAGCGACTCCGTATCTGTACAGTGTCTACCTTGCTGATCATGATACTTTTGTAGAGCTTGCTCCTACCGAAAGAGCTGCTGCCTTCAGAATCACCTATCCCGAAAGGGAAATGTCATATCTGGTACTGGATGCCTATACAGCCTCGGAAGTAAAGATCGAAGGCAACAGGATCACCGGATATGTAACCAACAACAGTACCGGAGTACCTGAAAACTTCCGCAACTACTTCATCCTTGAATCAGACACACCTTTTGAAACAGCACAGGAAATCAATGGTGAGCGTTCATATGCCCTGGTAGGCTTCAGGACTGAGAGAGGTCAGCAGGTCAACCTCAAGGTGGCATCCTCATTCATAAGTCCGGAACAGGCGGAGTTCAACCTCGGCGAACTTGGTGACGGAAACCTCGACCGCATTGCGTCGGAAGGCAGGCGGAAGTGGAATGATCTTCTTTCGCGCATCGAAGTAGAAGACGACAACATAGACAATCTCAGGACATTCTACAGCTGTCTCTACCGCTCCCTTCTTTTCCCGAGGGATCTGAGCGAAATCACCCCGGACGGTCGCAGAGTGCATTACAGCCCTCATGACGGCAAGGTCCATGACGGCTATCTGTTTACCGACACCGGTCTCTGGGACACATTCCGAAGTCTGTTCGCCCTTCTTGATCTGGTCTATCCTGAGACGGCGTCAAGGATAACGGAAGGATATGTGAACCATTATCTCGAAAGCGGACTCCTTCCGGAATGGGCAAGCCCGGGTCACAGGGACTGCATGGTCGGAAACAATTCGGCATCTGTTGTAGCGGAAGCATACCTCAAAGGCATAGAAGGTCCGGACTACGAAACATTATGGGAAGCCCTCAAGGCAGGAGCCCACACCTATGACAATACAAGATACGGAGCCAGCGGACGCCGAGGATGGGAATATTATGACAGCCTCGGCTACGTCCCATGCGACAGAGGCATCAACGAAAGCGCGGCAAGGACCTTGGAATATGCCTATAACGACTGGTGCATATATATGTTCGGCAAGGCTCTCGGCAAGCCGGAATCAGAGCTGGCACCATATGCAAAGGCAGCTATGAACTACAGGAATCTGTACAGGGAAGACGTGTCCCTGATGTCAGGCCGCAAGGCGGACGGCACATTTCCGGAGAGGTTCAGTCCATACAAATGGGGCGGTGACTTTACCGAAGGCAATGCACTCCACTACACATGGAGCGTATTCCATGACCCTGCAGGTCTGGCAGAACTCATGGGAGGTCTCGACCGTTTTGCCGAAAACATCGACAATGTATTCGAAATGCCGCCGTACTTCGACGCAAGCTACTATGGATATGTGATCCATGAGATCCGCGAAATGCAGATCATGAACATGGGAAATTATGCCCATGGAAACCAGCCTGTCCAGCATCTTCTATACCTTTACGACTGGTGCGGACAGCCATGGAAGGCGCAGAAACGCATCCGCGAGGTCATGGACAAGATGTACACTGCTCTTCCGGACGGATATTGCGGAGACGAAGACAACGGCCAGACCTCGGCATGGTATGTATTCTCAGCCCTGGGTTTCTATCCTGTATGTCCCGTAAGCTGCGAATATGCGCTCGGAACACCTCTCTTCAAAAAGGCAACTGTCCATCTTCCTTCCGGCAAGGATATCGTAATCGACGCTCCGGACAATTCAAAGGACGCCTTCTATATCGACAGGATGAAGCTGAATGGCAAGATCTGCGGACGCAATTATCTGACCCACGATGAACTGACAGACGGACTTCGGGTGTTCTTCGATATGTCAGTAAATCCGAATACGCATCGCGGCACTTCCTCTGCCGACCTTCCGTACTCCTATTCCGAGTGACGTACGGGATTTGATTACTTCGTAAGGAGCTTCTTGACGAGGGTCGAGATAGTGCGGCCGTCAGCGAGACCGGCGAGGCGCTTGGTGGCAACGCCCATCACCTTACCCATGTCTGAAGGCTGGGTTGCACCGACCTCTGTAATGATCTCTGCGAGCTTTGCCTCTACTTCTGCTTCGCTAAGCTGCTTAGGGAGGTAGACTTCCATTGCTGCTGCTTCTGCGAGTTCGTTCTCTGCAAGCTCGGGACGTCCCGCGTCAGTGTACTGCTGGGCGCTCTCCTTTCTCTGCTTTACGAGTTTCTGGATTATCTTTACTATTGCTGCGTCATCAACTTCTCCGGTTGAGCCTTCCGCTGTCTTTGCGAGAAGGATTGCTGCCTTGATTGCTCTGAGTGATGCGAGACGTACGGTCTCCTTTGCTTTCATTGCCGCTACCATGTCGGCCTGTATCTGTTTTTCCATAATAATTTATCTGTTTTCAGATCCCCGACGGGTCGGGGATGACTTTTTAACGATATTTTTCAAATTCCGGCATTGCGATACCTGAGATGAAGTCCTTGAATTTCTTGTCATCCTTAGGGCAGATCACCAATGCGTCATCGGTATCGATGATCATGTAGTCTTTGAGTCCTTTGATGGCAACCATCTTCTTTTTCCTGTCAGGAGTCATTACCAGCACATCCTTGCAGTTCTCGACAAGATGTCTTTCCGGACCGATGACATTGCCGTTCTCGTCCTTTTGCGGAATGAAGTTGTAGAGAGACTCCCAACTTCCGATATCCTGCCAGTCGAATCTTGCAGGGTACATCCATGCCTTGTCCGTCTTCTCCATGATTCCGTAGTTGATAGAGATGTTAGGACATTCCGTGAAGGCTCTTGCTACAAACTCTTCCTCGATCTTTGTTCCCAATGCTCTTTCCCAACCCTGGAACAGACCCGAGACTCTCGGAAGGTGTTTCTCCAGTTCTTCCCTGATGGTCTTTGCTTTCCAGATGAGGATTCCGGAGTTCCAGAAGAATTCACCTGTATTTATGAATACCTGGGCAAGTTCCTTGTCCGGTTTTTCCATAAAGGTCTTGACCTGCATGGGGACATCGTTCTTGTACGCATTATGTCCTCCGCATGCCTGGATATATCCGTAGTTGGTGTCAGGTCTTGTCGGAAGTATGCCGAGGGTCATGAAGACGTCGTTAGCCTCTACGAAATCAAAGGCTTTGCGGATAGTATCGCAGAACAGTTCGTCGTTCAGGATGTAGTGGTCTGATGGAGTTACTACGACGTGTGCTTCAGGATCTCTGAGCAGCAGGGTGTATGTGGCATATGCCACTGACGGAGCCGTGTTT
>JAFVMQ010000066.1 GCA_017506825.1 Bacteroidales bacterium | reverse complement strand
GCAGGCTGTTTTGCTATATCGACCACTTACTTCTTATATCGTAGAGTGTGTTCCGCGATAAGATCGGCATCATCGAAATAATCGATCTTCATTGCCTTGCGCACATCGGCAAGAGTCTTGGAAGCCTCTGCCCTTGCAACCTCAGATCCCTTTCTAAGTATCTCATATACAGCTGGAATATTCTGCTCATAATATGCCCTTCTTTCCCTGATCGGCTGAAGCATATCTTCCATGATATTGAAAAGGAACTTCTTGCAGGTACCGTCACCTAAGCCTCCACGACGGTAATGTTCCTTCATTGCATCAAGATTCTCATACTCAGGAAGGAACTTCGCAAAATGTTCAGGAGTGCTGAATGCATCGAGATATGTAAACACCACATTACCCTCCACATGACCAGGATCTGTAATCTGGAGATGCTCCGGATCGGTGTACATGCTGTTTACCTTTTTCTTAATCTCCTTTGAAGTGTCGGAAAGATAGATGCAGTTGCCGAGGGACTTGCTCATCTTTGCCTTGCCGTCGGTACCAGGCAGACGGCAGCAGGTAGCATTCTCAGGAAGCATCATCTCCGGAGTCACAAGAGTCTCACCATAGACCGAATTGAACTTATGAACGATCTCACGTGTCTGCTCGATCATCGGCGCCTGATCCACACCGACCGGAACTGTAGTGGCACGGAATGCAGTAATATCTGAAGCCTGGCTTATAGGATAGGTAAAGAATCCTACAGGAATTCCCTTCCTGTTCTGATTCTCCTCCTCATCATTGTCTGAAAACCCTCTGAGAACGATTTCCTGCTTTACTGTCGGATTGCGCTGAAGACGCTGAACTGTAACAAGGTTCATATAATAGAAGGCAAGTTCGCAAAGCTCAGGTACCTGTGACTGGATAAAGATTGTAACCTTCTCCGGATCAAGACCTGCTGAAAGATAGTCCAGAGCTACTTCGATGATGTTCTGACGGATCTTTTCAGGATTGTCAGCATTGTCTGTGAGGGCCTGTGCATCAGCGATCATGATGAATATCTTCTCATACTCACCTGAGTTCTGAAGTTCCACTCTTCTTCTCAAAGAACCCACATAATGTCCGAGATGGAGTTTTCCGGTCGGACGGTCACCTGTCAAAATGATCTTACCCATTCTATTCAAATTTATTAACGAATATTGTATCAAAAATCTCTATATCTGAGAGAATCTCGACTTTTGTCGCATTCTCCTTAAGTTCAAACTCAAAATACGAAGTATCAATGCAGAATTCTGCAACATACCTGCCGGAACCGTCTGCAAGACGTATTATGACCTCATGACCTTCAGGATTGTTCATTATAAGATAACATCCTTCAGCGGTCAACGGCGCTACGTATGTATCCATCCCGTCAGTACGGAAATGTTCATATTCCACCTTATCTCCGCTCTTGCTGCTGAATTCCTCATAAAGAGCATCCATCATCGACTGGTAATACGGATGAAGACGGACTGAACCGGATGCATACTCATCGTAAAGTCTGCGCTCATTTTCACTCATAAGGTTATCTGCGTAAACGGACCAGAAAGAGGTCACATTGTTTTCCCTGCAATGCTTCATACATTCGATAATCCTTCTGCAGCGCGCACCAAGCTTCTCGAATTCGACAAGCCACGGCTCAAGATCCCTGTAAAGTTCCTTATATGATGAAGACCGTATTGCCGAACGGACACCTTCGATCTTACTGAACTCTGCTATCAGGCTTTCAGCTCTTTCCGGAGTATATTCATCTATATCAAACAGTTCAAGTCCCTCTGACTCCGGAAGTCTGAACGCAGATGGGGCAACACCCGAATGAAGCGCATAAGTCATGTATGGATCCTTGATTTCAGGAGCAGAACTTTCCAATGCCCACTCAAGAGAATTCAGGGAATCAAATGCGTCATTGTTCCATGCATATCCACCGATTCCGTAAACACTCAGCTTCAGAGACTCGCCATCGTCTTCAGGCACGAAATAACCGGTCAGATCAGTAAGAAGCGGACCCACGTCTTTCTTCTTTGCAATAAAGTCATCGCTGATCCTTTTCAGCATGGCAGCCTTCTTTTCCTCATATCCTTCAGTATCCTTTACAGCATCAAAGAAGATTCCAAAGGAACGGACGCCAAGGAAATACATGATCTCGAACTTTCCCATCAAAAGGCTGCATTCGCTTTCACTCCATGAGAAACTGCTGTCCGGTCTCATGCACCACACGAAATCCATTCCGTTCTTTCCCGCAGCATCCATAAGGTCCTTGATTCCTTCCGACTTTCCCTCCGGGTAAGGAAGATACCATGCATCACCTGCAACATACGGATCGGTTTTAGGAGCATAGATGTATTTATCCATTTTCAGACGACCACAGATATCGATCATCTCAAGGCGGAATTTCTGCTGCCACGAATAACCGTTGAAAGCCTCGACAATTCCTCTCTTGTCATTATCTGGCCAGTCATGAATCAGGCACTCCTGTATTCTGAAAGGCTTTTCTGCTGTCTCTACAAGCTGCTTCAAGGTCTGCAGACCATAGATCACTCCTTTTCTGTCATATCCGGTTATATAGACAGCCTTGGAGGTCACTTCAAGCCTGTAAGCTCCGGAAACAGGTCTTATACCTGCCTGTTCCGCTACAGACCTGCCGTAATCAAGAATCAGCTTGACTCCCTTACCTTTTACATCAAGGAAATCTATACTGTTCCTGAATGACCCGTTCAGCTCTGTAAGTGCAACACCCTTTGAAAGGTTTGCAGTCTTGGTCGATATGATCTGCAGGTCATG
Organism: Bacteroidales bacterium; assembly: GCA_017506825.1. Lineage (GTDB taxonomy): Bacteria > Bacteroidota > Bacteroidia > Bacteroidales > UBA932 > Cryptobacteroides. Next base: position 9,380 of record JAFVMQ010000066.1, on the reverse strand, counting down.
CGGTGCAGGATGAATTTCCTGCGCAGACAGCGTAACACTGACAACGACAAAAGAGAATATGACTGATAGAAGCCGTCTCATACTATCCGGTTAAAGCGTATATCTGACAAAGATAATCAAATTATCTGATCTTTTGACAGAACTATACGATAGAGATTGCATCCTATGAGGTTGCCGAGCACGATGCAAGGATAAAGTATCAGAACATCTGACAGGTTAGCACCAAGAAATGATACCGGCACACAAAGGAAATAGAATACGTCTGCCACGCAGTGCGGGAATCCGCATACGATGAAAAGAGGAACTCCGAAAAGAAGCGGCAGAAACTTTTCCTGCCTTGCGAACTGTACTGCAGTAGTCATTATGAAACCGCAACCTATTGCAAGAAGTCCGCATCTGAGAAAACCTGTCTTGAGACGAAGTTCGAGTATTCTCTGTGCCGCTGCCTGAATATCCATCGGCGACATCCTTGTCAGCAGCGCCACACAAAGACAGCCGATGATGTTTCCGAGAAGTATCATAAACAGTTCTCCGACTTCATTCCTTCGGATGAAGCCTGCAGTACCAGTATACAGTTTGAGCTTATATCCGACTACTGTAAGGAGGCCGAACGAGAAAAGGACGGCTCCTACCAAAGAACCATAGACTTCGGACTGGATGCCAGAAGCAAGGAATCCGAAGCCAGCTGTGCCGATTGCGATACCGGCAAATATTGATGATCTCAAAAGTTTAATCATAAGTGATAGAGGATTTGAAATACAAAGATAATTCAATCAGCCAATAGCCACAACAGTCAGCACCCCTTCCGACACTTTAAAACGGACATTGTAACCGGCAAATGAAAGCCCGTAGATCCTCTCCGGATCGTCATGATAAGACGGACGCGGATCAAGTCCCAGGACCTCAACCAATGCCTGCAGACTTGACCTGTCATCTACTGCTGAGGTAAGTTCCTGCGGAATGACGACTTTCAGAGTCCTCTCCTTAAGGGTATCTACATATCCGCATACGGCATGCGGACGGGAATCCGCGTACTTTACATACGGCTTTATATCATAGATCGGAGTTCCATCCATGAGATCCGCTCCTCTCACATATAGGACAGGACCTTCTTTATCCGAAAGGTCTACCTTCACCAGTTCAACGCATGAGAGTCCGAGAGGATTAGGGCGGAATGGAGATCTTGTAGCAAAAACTCCCATATGCTCATTGCCTCCAAGCCTCGGAGGGCGCACTGTCGGCTGCCAGCCCGTACTCCTGTTAGCAGAAAACTCCCAGATGAGCCATATATGGGAAAAGCCATCAAGTCCTCTTACCGCATCTGCATTGCGATATTCAGGTTCAAATATTATACGTGCCTGCAGCTGTCGTGCAAGCCCGCTCTGGCGTGGGATTCCGAACTTCTCGGGAAATTCAGTCCTGATATATGCGATAGGCTCGATTATCATCACTTGACTTTGGGAAGAGTCAGATTGAGAAGGATGCAGCCGGCAACAGCAGAAAGTACCGATCCGACAAGAACACCGAGCTTTGCCTGGTCAAGAAGAGCTGCACCTTCAGCTCCAAGACCTGAATATGAAAGGTCTGCAATGAACATGGATACTGTAAAACCTATGCCGCAGATTACACATACGCTGGCAAATGATTTCCATGTCGTATTCTTAGGCAGACTGACTATGCCGGCCTTCACTGCAAGCCATGAGAAAGAGAGTACTCCTGCAAACTTACCTATGACAAGACCAGCCATCACCGAAAGGCCGACACCGGAAAAGAGAGAAGACAGACTCATTCCTTCAAGTGCTATACCGGCATTTGCAAAAGCAAAAAGCGGAATGACAAGATAATTGATAAGGAAATGCAGGTTATCCTCAAGATCCTGCAGAGGGCTGATCATCTTGTCGGCTGCTGATTCAATGCTTTTCAAAGTATGGATATCCTCATTCGAAAGCACGATTGTATTATGACGCTCATCCACATCGATGACAGGGAACTTGCTGACATTCTCGCGGATACGCTCCAGATAATGACCTGTGCCCTTCTTGAGGGTAGCCGGAATACAGAAAGCTACTATGACTCCTGCAATTGTTGCATGTATTCCGGAATTGAGCATCATATACCAAAGCACCAATCCGAAGATGACATAGAAGGCCTTAGAACGGCACTTGAGACGGTTTGCAATGATCATTACGGCGATACATACGGCCGACAGCAGCAAGAAGGTGATATTTATCTCTGAAGAATAGAAAAGTGCAATGACCAATATACCTCCCAAGTCATCAGCAACGGCAAGAGCTGCAAGGAAGACCTTCAGACCCAAAGGGACTCTTGAACTGAAGACAGAAAGGACTCCGAGAGAAAATGCTATATCTGTTGCCATAGGGATGGCAAGTCCTCTCTGCAATGCTGGATCTCCAGGACATATCAGAAAAAAGACAAGCACCGGCACGATCATTCCTCCGCACGCACCGATGATCGGCAGCATAGCCTTCTCTCTTGAAGAAAGCTCTCCGACCATTATTTCTCTTTTAATTTCAAGACCTACCGAAAGGAAGAAGATAGCCATCAGAAAGTCATTGATGACCTCCCCAAGACTCATCGCATGTCCGCCATGACTGAAGAGGTTGAACTCTCCAACTGAGAAATGAACCTTATTCTGCCAAAGGGAAAAATACCAATCCTTTACCATCGGTATATTGGCACATATAAGTGCCAGGACCGTAAATAGAATCAGCACCGAACTGGCTGACACATGCTTCTTGAACTTACTTAGAAAGCTGTAATTTGTAGATTTGGTCTGCGGCATAATACACTACTTAAAAAACGGGCGCAAATGTAGTCAAATTTTCAATTGGCTGTCATTAATAATTCAAAAAAAAAGCACATCCCTGCAGATGTGCTTCAAATATCAATGGAATTTCTTTATTCAGCCGATGCCGCCAGCGGAGCCGGAACATTGAAAACTCTCGCAGCAAGCTCCTTGTCAAGCATATACATACCGTACTTGTTGGTCTCTACAGCCTCTACATTCATTATCATTTCTCTTGCAGACTCTTCCTCTTCGACCTGTTCATCGATGAACCAGTTCAATCTGTTGACAGAAGCATAGTCTCTATCCTCTACTGCAATAGCAGCAAGATTATTGATCAGGGAAGTTACTTTCTTCTCATGTTCGAGAGTATGTGTATACATGTCAAGAATGGAATTCCACGACGCAGGAACAGGTTCTATCGGAAGAAGTTCAACCTTGGCATCACGGGAATTCATGTAATTCATGAAGATGCGGGCATGTGCCTGCTCCTCTTGAAATTGTACATAGAACCAGTTTGCAAATCCCTTATAGCCTTTTGCTTCGGCATCAAGTGACATTGCAAGATAAAGGTATGCAGACCACAGCTCGGCATTCACCTGAGCATTCATAGCTTCGTGTAATCTCTGGCTTAACATAATTTTGAAGGTATTAGTGTTATTGTTCATATATCTTCTGCAAAGATATTCAAAATTATCGGAATTACAAATTTATTTTAAATAATTCTAAATTAAACAAAAACCGTAGGTTTCGGATGGTTTAAAAAACAAGTGAAAAATGATATTTATTTTTAAATAAATTCGTACCTTCGTACTATAAACCAGTACTGAACCAAACTATGTCAACAGGAAAATTCAAGAAAGCCATGCGTCCGATCGACGTATGGGGTCTTGCATTAGGTGCTATCATCGGTTGGGGATGCTTCGTGCTTCCGGGAAGCGCATTTCTTCCTAAGGCCGGACCACTCGGCACAGCAATGGGCATGCTTATCGGCGCACTTCTCATCGTAATCATTGCTCTAAGCTATGGATATCTGATCCGGAACTTCCCTATAAGCGGTGGTGAATTCATCTACACTAAAGAAACTATCGGTAAGAGAAACGCCTTCGTATGCGGATGGGGAATGATCCTCGCATATTGGAGTCTTATTCCTCTGAATGCTACAGCCTTGGCATTGATCAGCCGTTATATGTTCCCGGGTATAGTCCAGCAAGGTCTTCTCTATCAGATCGCAGGATGGGATGTATATGCCGGCGAAGTTATTCTGGCTTCCGCATTCATTGTCATAATGGCAATCATCAACATCCGAGGTATCAAGGAAGCAGCATGGCTGCAGACCGGAATCGCACTTACCTTGGTGGGATGCATCCTCGTCATCACATTCATAACAATGTGCACTGCAGACCTCTCGAATCTGGAACCCGGCTTCCCTGATGGAAGAAGATGGTGGAAAGGAGTATTCAGCATAGTTGCCATGGCACCTTGGGCATTCATCGGATTTGACTGCATACCTCAAAGTGCAGAAGAATATAATTTCAGTCATAAGAAGTCAACCGGCATCATGATTTCTGCTATTCTCGTGGCTGCGCTGCTTTACATCGCAATCTGTGCTGTAACAGCTACAGGATTGAAGCCATGGCAGGAACTTCTTGCTGACAGGAACAACTGGCCTACAGGACATGTAGTACGCAACACGCTGGGCCTTGCCGGTCTCATCATCCTGGGCATAGCCATGTTCTGCGCTGTGATTTCCGGAATGAACGCATTCTACATCTCAACCTCACGCCTTATGTATGCCATGGCAGTCGAAGGCAGCCTCCCGAAGATATTCGGACAATTGTCGCCTAAATACGGAACTCCTAAGAACGCCATCCTGTTCATCATGGCTGCCAGTCTCTTCGCACCATGGTTCGGAAGAGAGATCCTGATATGGATTGTAGACATGACAAGTGTTGGAGCAGCTATCGTATTTGCTTATACGACAGCATCTGCTGCAATATTGGCAAACAGACAGAATGACAAAGGAAGAATGTGGCTTGGCATCGCAGGCTGCTTATGCTCTCTTTTCTTCCTGTCACTTCTGATCATACCGGGAATGCCGGGATACCTTTCTTTCCAAAGTCGTGTCGTACTTTTGATATGGATATTTATCGGATTCGTTTTTTACCTTAACATCAGAAAAAGCTATGTCAAAGGACAGAACTGAATATCTTCTCAATATAGAAGAGGTACTGGGTCCTGAGCTGATGAAGAAGCTCCCGAAATTTGTGGTGAACTTCTTCAAAAGGCGCATCCACCAGGACGAAATCAACGATTGCATAATGAAGGCCGAACACTACCATGGTGCCGGTTTCTGTGATGAAGCATTGAATTACATTAACATCCGCTACAAGGTAAGAGGAGAAGAGAACCTGGATAAAGACAAGAAATACCTTTTTGTATGCAACCATCCTCTTGGAGGTCCTGAAGCCCTTATCATAGGTTCCGTTTTCAGGAGAATCTATGGAGAAGGTTTCAAGGTTCCTGTAAATCATCTTCTTGCAAATCTGAAACCTCTGAGGGATTCGTTTGTCCCTGTAAGGGTCTACAGTTCAAAGCAGAGCCGCGATCTCGGAGAACAGATTGCCGGAATGTTCAATTCTGACTCTCAGGTACTTGTATTTCCTGCCGGCCTATGCGCAAGAAAGATAAAAGGCAAGGTTACTGAAATGCCTTGGAAGAAGATGTTTGTGACTCAGGCGCGCAGATACCAAAGGGATGTGATTCCTATGCATATCTCAGGATACAACTCAAAGAGGTTCTTCTTCTTCACAAAGCTCAGCATGTTACTGAAACTGAAATTCAACCTTGGAATGGTATTCCTCGTAGACGAGCTCTTCAACAAGACAGGACAGGAGTTTATCATAACTATAGGAAAACCTGTTCCATATACAGAATTTGACAAATCAAAGACTGACAAAGAGTGGGCAGCTGACATTCAAGGCAGAGTATTCGAACTGTCAAAGGATAACGGATGCGAACCGAATATGTAAACCTAAACCATCCTGATATGTTACCCCCTATCATTGATCCGGTAGATGTTGCGCTTCTGAAAAGCGAACTTAACGAAGAAACTTTTCTCCGCAACACAAACAGAGGAAACAACGAAATCTACATTGTAAACAACGAAAATGCTCCGAATGTCCTCCGCGAAATAGGACGACTTCGCGAAGTGTCTTTCCGCGCAGTCGGAGGTGGCAGCGGAAAGGAATGCGATCTGGACCATTTCGACCTTGAAGACAAAGCTTGTTTCCAGCTTGTCGTCTGGAATCCCGAAGCCGACGAAATTATCGGAGGATACAGATTTACAAGATGGAAGATGGCATCTTTCCACGAGAACGGACAACCTTTCGTCAATACAGAACACTTGTTTGACTTCTCACAGAAGTTCATCGATGAGTACTTTCCATATTGCGTGGAGATGGCGCGTGCATTCGTGCAGCCGAAATACCAGTCGGCGCAGGCAGGAAGAAAGGCGCTTTTCGCATTGGACAATCTATGGGACGGAATCGGCGGTATCGTAGCTACAGACCCGAGCGTCAAATATCTCTCTGGAAAAGTTACTATTTACAGCTCAAGTCCGGAACTCAGCCGCAAGGCTATGGTATACTACCTTGACATGTGCTTCGGTGACCGTAATGGTCTGATAACATCCAAGAACCCGGAGAGATGTACACCAGAACAGATAGAGATGTTCAAGGAATTGTTTACAGGCGCGAACTACAAGGAGAACTACCAGATCCTGAACAATTACGTCAAGTCTTTCGGTGACACAATTCCTCCGCTCATCCATTCATATATAGGACTTTCACCTACAATGAAGACATTCGGAACTACATTCGATCCTGATTTCGGAGACTGCTATGACACCGCCATGATGATTACCTTAGCAGACGTCTATCAGGAGAAGGTGGAAAGATATATAGATTCGTATGAATCAAGCAAAGTAAGGATTACGCAACAGTAAGTCTGGCGAGATAATCATAATGGTCGCCTTCGGCAACAAGTTCAGCCTTGAAGCCGTTTTCCTCAGCATAATACGCAAGGGTGTTGAAATCGAGATAAAGCCAGTCAAAAGGCTCTCCGACAACACCCTTGTATTGCATCTGGTAGTCTAGCTGACCGTAATAGTCGTCAGCCAGATCTATCATAAGAGTTCCGTCCTCTTCTTCGAACAGATATCTCAGATCGCTTGAATCGATAAGGACACATCCATCGGGCTGAAGCACAGCCTTGACCCTGGTAAAAAAGTTATCTATGTTATCTAGATTACCTATGATACCGGTTCCGTTCATCAGCATGAGGACCGTATCGAACTTTTCGTCATAGGATGAATCATAGAAATTGACCTGACGGGCATGAACTCCCCTTTCCAGCATTACCTGAACAGACAGTGGCGATATATCTATTGCAGTGGCATTCTTGCCCATCTTCGTAAGAGCAATGCTGTGGCATCCGCTGCCTGCTCCCACATCCAATATCCTACCATGAGCCAGTTCCAGCGCCTTCTGTTCGAGATATGGCATGTCCTCATAATTCCTGAACAGGTCAGCGACAGGAATCTCATCATCATCAAACATAGAAGAGCGGACTACCAAGATATCCGCCTTGCCATTCTTATGATAATCATAAATAGCAGCACCCATCGGGTCTGCTATAGAAGACATGATCGAATTACTCATATTTCTTTATAATACATTTATTATGATACGACGGTAAGATGTCAGCACAGGAGTACCATCATCAACCACCTCGCAAATTATATGAACCGTACTACCAGAAGCATCATCCGGAATCATTACTTTGGCAACAGATGTTTCCTCTCCTGATATTTCCATTTTCCCCTTCCATGTACCTGACTCTTGCATGACCCACCATTTGAAAGTCAGTTCATCACTATCGGGATCTGATGAGGATGAAGCATCAAGCACTACAAGTTCTCTTGGAACTGCATCAATATTTATGATTTCAAGTCCCTTTGAACGATTGACTTTGACTATCGGATTTCTGTTTCCTTCTCCATAAGCAGCCCAATCCATTCTAGCTGCAAAATTATTGAAAATAGCCGGATAAAAATAACGTTCATACTTTTGGGATACCTTTCTGGTTTCACCGGAGTGATTGGTATATGAATATGTGACTCCGTCCTTTCCAAGCCCCCATTTGAAATATCCTCCCCATCCTATCATATCCGGGACAGACGGATCATGCAGACCATTAGGCAACACATGAAGATATGATGGCGTATCTCCCTCCACACCCCATTTATTCTTTGGATATATCGCACCAAGATATCCGTGATTCTGGATATGCATAGCATATTCTTTCCAGTTTGATGAACCCAGAGAATTCTGCGATAACCAGGCGCTTTCATCCCAGAAAAACATAAGATCTTCTGCCAAATCCCGTCGCATTTCGAAATGCGAGCTGAAAGGATAATCATTATGACGGATATGATACGGGACATCTTGATCTGTAATGGTATAGACACGGAACTTACGAAGAAAGTCCTTCACCTGCTCTTCAGTACGCTCCTGCTGAACTTGCCAGATAGCTTGAGCGAAGGTATTTGCACCTCCCCACGCCAGAATCCATATAGGTCTATCGTCGTCCTCGTCAGCAAGAGATATGATGTGGTCACTTCCGTCAGAACGATTCGCTTCACCTATCATAGCTCGACCGAGTTCAAGACTACCAAGCATCGCACGGCTTCTCATGTAATCAGCACTTGGCCAATAACCAATCTTCTGCTTTCCTTGCTCTTTTTTCAAGCTCATAAAGGATTTCTGAGAATTCCTCTTCATAAGATTCGGCAGATCCTTTTCATATGCATCGATGGTAACAGCAAGACTATCCTTCCATCCTACCGGATAAGGACGTCCACTGCTATTCCATCCTCCAGAAGTAATAAGTCCTTCTATTTCAAATAGATCCGCATGAGACATAAGACGAATCATAGATTCCATATCGTCCGGTTCTATATCCCCGGGAGCAATGTCTGTAAGTACAACAATTCTCGGCTTGAGAGAAGAAACACCCATGAATCCGATCTGTGCAGATGACTGAAATGGGAAGAAAAAAACAACGGACAATAACAGAACTTGAAGATGATTATACATTTTTAGGATTTTTCTGTAAATTTAGCTCATAATTCTGAGATAAAGATTATACATGATAAAAAATTTATTGAAGAAAGCATCCCCCTCAAAATAAACAAACACATATATAAAACCTTAAATATAACCCCTGTAATATGAGAATCTTCAGAATCGTCATCGCAGGTATTTACCTCATAGGTTTAGTATCCTGCAAACAGCAACAAAAGGCTGCAGAGATTTCTTCTGATTATGAAAATGCAGCAATCGAAAACATCATGACACGTCGCAGCATACGCAAGTATGCGGAGGGACCGGTCGCACGAGAAACGATGCAGACCATCATGGAGTGCGGAATCAATGCCCCAAGCGGTCAGAACAAGCAGTCATGGGAGGTGAGAATAGTTGACAACCCTGACACGATGAAAGAAATCATCTCT